>CACVAY010000001.1 GCA_902727985.1 uncultured Thiotrichaceae bacterium
GCTAGTGGTATGGATGATTATATGTCGAAGCCTTATACCCTCGACACAATGCATGCAACCCTATCGAAGTGGATTGAGCAATCGGCTGAAGAAGATGTAGACAGCTATTTGCTAGAAATACTCGATGCTTAAGCTAAGAAAATTTACCCTGTGAATCAACATAATATGCGACTTACAATCTCAAAAACCTCTTTATAACGTTTACTCTTTTAAATAAGGTTTTCATCGAGAAAGCGTTTTAGCGCTCTGTAATTCACGGCATAGGTTTTTGGTTTTGAGAGTTTAGTCGCGACTCCAAAGATAACTGAAACCAATCCTTGCTCACTCGACACTCCTCCGCCAGAAGAACCGACTCGTGGGTTTTTATCATCAATAAGCATTGAATCCATCACAAACTCATTTTTCACGAGTATTTTTTTATACCCGATGAATGCGCCTGATGTTTTACTCATACGATCAGAGAAATTAAAACCCGGACTATAGTATGTGGAGGTTAGCTTATCTCCTACTTGCGGGGCACGCTCAGCCACGCTGGCATATTGCTGAAAAGGGCATTCATCAACCTTAAGCAATGCCATATCATTTCGGTCATCTTGCGCTGCTAATGACGAACGATAAATTTCTCCTGCATATCTGATCTCAGGTTTTTTATTATGGCGAATCACATGTTCATTGGTTAACACATGACATTTTGACACTGGAACGCCACTCCCCACTGCAAGAAAGCTTGGGGATATCGTAACGCCCTGCCAGAATGAATTATTTACCATGGAAAAGTCTGCTAATGATAAGCCTGGAATAACAGCAATTAAAAAACCTGCTGCCTGATATGTAACGGTAAATTTCACTGTTTGAAGCCCATAACAACTAATATGTATATTTTAGACGAAATACGCACTAAATGGGGGAATAAAATCGATAAGTTCATTAGTTTGACTGCATTCAAACAACCGTTTTACTACTACACCACGCTGCCAAACGATTGATCAACACTCCCTGCTGGCTGGTAAATACCCGCTAATTCACACCCTTGGGCAACAGGGCCACCCGGCAATAATTTATATAAATACTTTAAGCCACCGACGCTATGAAAATGCTCCTCTAAGGCATCTGTTAATTCGCGACGATTGGCTTTTTCGTTTCTGGCAAAGTAATCCTGTAAAGACTAGGAAAACATTCTGGTATTTTCCAGTAATCTATCCAGCACTATTGGCATATTGCAGGATAGATGTTTATGATTAAGCCCAATTCACGTGTCACACGTGAAAAAGGCATTGGTAAAACCATTCGGAACAATTCTTACTCTTTGTAAGTTTCGGGTTCGAGTAATAACAAGAAGTGAGAACTATGCAAAAACGCACAACTGGCAAGGACCTCGTCGTCATTAGCCTATTACTTTTAATCGCTCTTTTGATCATCCTATCGATGGTACAACGGGATCGAGAATGGCAAAAACTCACAGCTCTTGAGCGCTCTGTGTCTGAGCAATCTCGTGATATGAGCGCAATGCGCAGTGCTATCAATAGCGTCCAAAATAACATTTCAAAAATTGATTTCAATGCTACTGCGGTTGCGGGAAACCCTGCATCAACCACCGCAACAGAAAATACAGCATTCCCTGATGCCTTCAAACGCGCCAGAGCCGCTACCGAAAAGCCAGATTATGCCCAAGGTGACTGGAGTGTTGGCGCCTTCGGCAATAATCTAAAAACCATCACCCCTCTCGTTTCAAGTGATGTTTATTCAAGCTCTGTGCAAGCCTATATTATGGAATCCTTGCTAGCACAAAACCCAGATACCCTCGGCTGGTCGGGATTGATCGCGAAAAGCTGGCAAGTGAGTGAAGACGGCCTCACGATCACCTTCCAGCTCAAAGAGAATGTCACATTCTCTGATGGAGAGCCTTTAGATGCTTCAGATGTGGTTTTTAGCTTCAACTTCATTATGGATGAGCGTATCCAAGCACCGCGCCAACGTGCTTACTACGAGAAGATTGAATCTGTCACAGCCACTACCCCCCATGAGGTCGTCTTCAAGTATAAAGAGCCGTATTTCGAAGCTTTATCATTGGCTGGCGGACTGTGGATCATGCCCGAACACTTCTACAAGCCTTATCTTGATAAACCCCAGGAATTTAATGAATCTAAAGGCCTGCTGTTAGGTTCTGGTGCTTACCAGCTAAAAGACCCGAAAGGCTGGACACCAGATCAGGGCGGCGTATCTTTAGTGAGAAATTCACGCTATTGGGGGCCTGTACAACCTTCTTATGATCGTATCTTATGGAAGGTTATTGAAAATGACAGTGCCCGTCTGACGACTTTCCGAAATGGTGATATCGATGCTTATTCAGCACGTCCGATCGAATACAAGAAACTAAAAAGCGATCAACAGATTAAAGAAATCAGTAATAACTTCGAGTTTACCAGCCCTATTGCCGGCTATTCCTACCTTGGATGGAATCAGGAAAAATCTGGGCAGCCCACATTCTTTGCTGATAAACGTGTACGCCAAGCCATGACTTACCTGACCGACCGCAAGAAGATTATCGATGAAATCTATCTAGGTTATGCCGAAGCGGCCATTAGCCCCTTCAGCCCTCGTAGTAAACAGCATGACACGTCACTTAAACCGCGTGAATATAATCTTGAAAAAGCCAAATCCTTACTGAAAGAAGCTGGGTTTGCCGATACGGATGGCAATGGCATTCTCGAAAACTCAGAAGGAGAGCCTTTTGAGTTTAGCCTGATCTATTTCAAAGATAGCGAAGATACCAAACGCATGGTTTTGTTACTTAAAGATATCTATGCAAAAGCGGGCATTAAAATGAAGCCTAGCCCTCAAGAATGGCCTGTGATGTTAGAAAAACTGGATCGTAAAGATTTCGATGTCATTACCCTTGGTTGGAGTAGTGGGGTTGAAACGGATATCTTCCAGATGTTCCATGGCTCTCAAACTAAAACCAATGGTGACAACTTCATCGGATACCGCAGTGAAAAACTGGACAAGCTAATCGACGAAGCACGTAGCACCGTTGATGAGGAAAAGCGTATGCCACTCTGGCAGGAAGCAGAGCGCGTTATGTACGACGAGCAACCTTACACCTTCCTCACACGCCGCCATAGTTTGTTCTTTATTGACAAACGAATCCAGAACCTGGAAATGACCAAGCTCGGTCTGAATCGCGGCAATAATATTTATCCGAAAGAGCAATACGTACCTAAAGTTATGCAGAAGTACACACACTGATGCCTGCTATGCTACCGACTGCGCTTAGGAAATGCGTATCTCGAAATAGCTCCTTGAGCGAAATCGAAGGATGCGGAGTCGAAGAAATATGCTGAATTACCTTCTGCGTCGCTTCCTGCTGATGTTCCCTACCCTGTTAGGTATTACCATCCTGGTATTCACCGTCATGGCAGCCTCTCCGGGGGGCATTACCGCTCAGACACTTGCTCACGGCATGGATATGAAACCAGCCGAACGCAAAGCGTTAGAGGAATATTACAACAAACGTTATGGGCTAGATGATCCGCCCCCCATTCAATATCTGCGCTGGGTGAATAACATTTCACCGATTGGCTTTGTGATAAATGATAAAGGTGAACTCGATCACTTTTCATTCACGAAAGGCTCTGATCTGGGCGAAAGTTTTAACTACGGCCGCCCTGTCGGCGAACTCATCAAAGAACGTTTGCCCATCACCTTATTACTCAATGTGATTACCATCCCGCTCATTTACATTATTGCGATTATTGTCGGCGTCAAGGCCGCGACTGATCGAGGTGGTCGCTTTGATGTTAGCTCCAATGTCTTCATGCTGGGCTTATGGTCCGTCCCGACCATGCTTGCAGGTGTATTAATGATTGGTTTCTTTGCCAACATACAGCATTGGCAATGGTTCCCCACCGCAGGACTGAGTGAATTCCAAGCCTTGGATATGCCATTTTTACCGACGGGCTTATCTTTGATGGATGTCTTGAAAACATTCCTCTTTATGACCGCTGGTGTGGTCATTATGACGGTATTGAGCCAACTCCGATTACGGCAATTACGCACTGCAATAGCTGGTGCAGTAGGTATTGGAATAGGCCTGTGGATGGCATCAGCACATGCTGAAAATATTACCTTTAACTACATTGCTCTGCCCTTGCTATTCGTAGGCATTATGGGGCTGATGGCATGGACAGATTACCTGCCTTTCCGCATTGGCGGCCTGGCAACGATTGGTGCTGGCATCGGATTGATCCTTGCCTTGCAAAGTATGGATGGCGTCGTTCGTGGCTATTTATTTGACCGAATCTGGCATCTCATTTTGCCCGTTATTGCGCTTTCATACGGCGGTTTTGCTTTCTTGGCAAAACTCACACGGACGTCAATTCTTGAAAACCTTTCTGCAGATTATGCCCGTACAGCCCGTGCCAAAGGTGTTAGTGAGCAGAACGTCTTGTGGGTACATGTTTTCCGTAATAGTTTGATCCCCCTAATCACCGTTTCTGCCAGTCTATTGCCCGCATTGCTATCCGGTTCCGTTATTGTCGAATCGATTTTTAGTATTGATGGCATGGGTAAACTCGTCATTGATGCGGTAAAAGGGCGTGACCGTGAATTGGTATTGTCTTTAACACTGATCACTGGATTCCTGACCTTGTTAAGTTATTTGATTGCCGACTTCCTGTATACGCTGGTCGATCCGAGGGTGAGTTATGAGTAAGCCAATGAGCTCTGAACAAACCAGCAGCCAATCTTTCCTGCGTCGTACCGTGCGTGAAGTCTTCTCGCATTGGGGAGCACGTATTGGCCTGGCATGGATTTTATTACTCGTATTTGTAGGAATTTTCGCCCCATTCCTCGCCAACACGATGCCACTCTTAATGAGTCGTGATGGTGCTATTTCTGCGCCTGTTCTGAATTACCTGAGCATTGAAGATATCGTGGTCATGACTTCAGCGATTGTTTTAGCTGTTATGGCCATTCTTCCGAAACGTTTTCCCGTTAGAACCTTCATCATGACAGGGTTGATCGTAGCTATTGGGACAGCCTTGGCATCGAATTGGCTGTATCCCTCGAAACAAGTCGTGGTGTACCAAGATATTCGCACTGATCTCGCCACCAATAAGCCTGATTGGGCGATCATGCCCCCTATTCCTTACGCGCCCAAAGACTATCTACGTGATGCACAATCTCAGCCTTTGCAAGCCCCGTTAACAGAAGGCGAATACCGTCATTTAATGGGTACCGAAGGCAATGGCGCTGATGTCATGAGTCGTATGATTCATGCAACACGCATTGCCCTCGCTATTGGTTTTATTGCTGTTGGCATTGGTATGTTTATCGGAGTTATTGTCGGCGGTTTGATGGGCTATTTTTCCGGTATTGTCGATATGCTAGGCATGCGTCTCGTAGAAATTTTCGAGTCCATTCCAACGCTATTTTTATTGCTTACCTTCGTCGCCTTCTTCGGCAGTAATTTATATATCATGATGATTATCATTGGGGTTACCAGTTGGTCAGGCTACGCCCGTTATATTCGTGCTGAATTCCTGCGTTTACGCAAACAAGACTATGTACAAGGCGCAATTGCCAGTGGCTTACCACTGCGCTCAATTCTATTCCGGCACATGTTACCGAATGGCGTAGCGCCACTATTGGTTGCGGCAAGCTTCGGCATTGCTTCAGCCATTCTCGCAGAAGCCACATTAAGCTTCCTTGGGCTTGGCCCGGTTGATTCACCTTCCTGGGGGCAAATGCTGGATGAGGCAGTAAAATCTTCCACCTTCAATTGGTGGATGGCAGTTTATCCTGGCGGTGCAATTTTCATGACGGTTTTTGCCTACAACCTCATTGGTGAAGCCTTCCGAGATGCGATTGATCCCCATATGACAGAAAAGGCGGGAGCATAATATGGCACTCGTAGAAGTCTCAGGTCTTAAGACTTACTTGCAATCAGCCAAAGGTGCTGTCAAAGCCGTCGATGATGTCAGTTTTACTATCGAAAAAGGCGAAACCTTCTGCCTCGTTGGCGAATCAGGTAGTGGCAAGTCCATCATGGCGCTGTCGATCATCCAGCTCTTACCACACGGTATAAGCTCACACCCATCTGGCAATATTCAATTCGATTGGCGTAAGGATAACGGCTCACACGAAACCGTTGATATGCTATCGCTCGATGAGGAAGTGCTGTGCAATATTCGTGGTTCACGAATAGCGATGATTTTCCAAGAACCAATGACTTCGCTGAATCCCGTCTTCACGATCGGCGACCAGATTATGGAAGCCATTGAGTTACATCATCCCGAACGATCTGAGACTGAAGTCAAGCAACAAGCAATAGATGCACTCAACAAGGTGCAAATCAAAGATGCGGAACGTCGTTTCAATGACTATCCACATCAACTTTCAGGCGGACAACGCCAACGTGTGATGATTGCCATGGCGCTCGCCTGTGAACCTGATTTACTCATTGCAGATGAGCCAACCACCGCGCTTGATGTAACCGTACAAGCAGAAATTCTTGAATTAATGCGGGAACTGCAACGTAACAACGGCATGAGTATTTTGTTCATTACCCATGATTTCGGTGTCGTTGCACAAATGGCGCATAAAGTTGGCGTTATGCAGCAAGGCAAACTCATCGAGCAAGGTGAAACCCGTGAGGTTCTAACAAACCCTCAACACCCTTATAGCAAAAAACTATTAGCCGCAGTCCCTGAAAACTTACCCCCCTTGAAACATGCAAGGCCGGATATGCAGAACCCCGAGACAATCATCACCGTGAAAGATCTCGATGTGCATTTCCCAATTCGAAAAGGCTTCTTTCAGCGTGTCGTTGATCATGTACGAGCAGTAGATAATGTCAGTCTCGATATACCGAAAGGGCAAATTGTCGCTCTCGTAGGCGAATCAGGAAGTGGAAAAACCACCTTAGGACGCGCTATTTTACAACTACAAAAGCCCACCGCTGGCAGCGTTGTGATGAATGGGAAAGAACTGGTGGGGCTATCGCAAAAAGAATTGCGACCTTGGCGTAAGCATATGCAGATTGCCTTTCAAGACCCGCAGTCTTCTTTGAATCCACGCTTATTTGTTTCAACCACGCTAACAGAACCGATGAAAGCACATGGCATTGGTTCATCTGATGAAGAGCGAATTGAGTTAGCCGCAGACCTGATGGAATCCGTGGATTTACAACGTGATCACCTATGGCGCTACCCCCATGAATTCTCGGGTGGACAACGTCAACGCATCGGCTTAGCACGTGCGATGGCTTTGAACCCTGAGTTCATTGTGTGCGATGAAATCACTAGTGCGCTGGATGTATCAGTACAAGCGGAAGTGTTAGAGTTATTAACAGAAATCCGTTCCAAACGTGATCTAACCCTGCTTTTCAT
The DNA here is from genome assembly GCA_902727985.1 of uncultured Thiotrichaceae bacterium. GTDB lineage: Bacteria > Pseudomonadota > Gammaproteobacteria > Thiotrichales > Thiotrichaceae > HyVt-477. The sequence continues at coordinate 7,389 of CACVAY010000001.1, forward strand.
AACCCATAATATCGCGGTTGTAGAGTACCTCTGCGATACCACAGTGGTACTCAAAGATGGCAAGATCGTTGAACAGGGGTTAACAGCTGATGTTTGTGGCAATCCGCAGCAAGCTTATACGCAAAAACTCATAGCAGCAGTTCCACGCTTAAATATCTGAAATACTTTTCTCAGGACAAATCACAATATTAAAAAAGTAGCATCCCATTCAGCTATCAAGCGAAATGACTATGCCTGGCAAACATGATTTTTATGACACATACCTTATTCCCTAACTTACTGATAGTGAGCGTTTGATCAAATAGCTAATAAGTTCGGTTGTATCTCCATGTATGTTCTAATGCTGTTTGGAATTCATTATCCTCGATGTCTTTTAGCGCTTCAACTAAGAACTTATCCCAATCTTCATCTGAAAAGCTATCTGCACATGAATATAATTCTTTCACTTGGGGAGTTATTCGTTGAATAGCTGCTCTTCTCGCTCCAACAAGTGATGGATCTTCATTTAAGTTAAAAACTCGTAGAGTTTCTTCTACGCTTTGAAGATCGTGAGGACTACTATCTTTTAACGTACTCTTGGGTCGTATCTTTCCTGTTACAAGAAAGATACAATGTTGACTTAAATCTCCTTCATCAGGCTTTATCAAATTGTCTGATTCAAAGTGTCCTGCTTTTGTATCCTTATAATCCCCACAACGACTACTATTTTTACAAGAGCCAAACAGGTTGCCCCACTGAAAAGTAAGCTGAGGAAATCCGTCCCTTTTTCTAAAATGTTCAATTTGCTTGTGTCCAGTTCGCAGTTTGCACTCACAATAAGCACAAAAGCCTGATTGCATTTCTTCTAGCTTCCTCCATATTTCAGCTTTATCATTATAGGTAACATCATCCCACTGGTGTTGCCCATGTGAGTATTTTTGGAGACAAGATGGAGGCAACGGCGACCTAGTAAGTTTTTTCACCCCCCTGATTACCTGCTTCTTTTAAGTCTAATTTTGTCTTTTAGCTTGTTTAACTTCACTTCACTTTCTAATTTCTGAATTTCTGGGTGATATTTACCAAAATGTCGCTTCAAGTCATCAAAAAGTTTTTTTGCCGTACTTGTTTCAAATTTATTCTCTTGAATTAATCCGTGAAGTGTTTCTAATTTAATCGTTTCTTCTATTTGTGGAACAGAAAATGTTCCCATTATTTGCTCCAGAATATCTGAACTCATAACCCCCTTGGTTTGAAACACCGGTTTTACGGCTCCCTGCTCATTATCAAGAATACGAATACTATTTTTATCAACAGTTGATAACGCTTGTGGGCTATGAGTTGTCACAATAAATTGGATGTTCTTGAAAGCCTTTTGCAGATTTAACAAGAAAGTCTGCTGCCACTTTGGATGTAAATGAAGTTCAATTTCATCAATTAAAACTATACCTTGTCCATTCAGGGGGGTTTTATCATTAAAGTCATCCAATAAGGGGTTGAGCATAGTAAGTCGTCTAGCTAAATCTCCTGTAAGCCCTAAAATCATCTGCTGACCATCAGATAGCTGATTGATGTGTAATTTTTTACCATAAACCATAACACAAACAGATGCTTTACCACTTGAACGATCAACGAACACCTGTGAAAAACCAGGGAGCAACGACTTTATTGCCTCTGTAATTACCTCTAACTGGAAAGTAAAATTATTCCCCGTCAACAAACCATCATTGAACTCTCTAAACGTAACCCTCTTTTGCTCAAGCATTCTAGTAACTGTCAACTTTTTATCTTTATCCGCAGTGCTTGCAAGCAAATTTTCTAAAGCATTAATTTCTTCTTTTAGCTCTATAAATTTTCTATTCTTTTCTTCCGAGTCAACAAGATTGCTTAACGGTAAAAACCACTTAACAAAATCAGCTATTCCCGCAGTTCCCGTTAATGCATTTTCATATGCATCAAACCGAGATTCAAGATTCCCTGTTTTTTCTTCTGAGTAGGTTAATTGCGGAGATTCTGTCGTTCTCTTCACCGAGTAAAACATCAACAAAGGAAGATTGATTTCTTGTCTTGCATTGATTACACGATATAAATCTCCTAATGCACGTATTTCATATAGCTTAGAATCTTTACGCTTTTCTACACCAGATTTGGTTTTTGCCAAGCTCGATTCATATTGCTGTAATTGTTGCTGATCAAACCATAAAGTTACACGAGCCTCTGCATATCCATACTCACTATCTACATTAACATCCTGATCTAAGAGACGCCGCGCTGATCTATCATCCTGAAGGATTGTCCCACGAAGCCAACTCAAATTCTTGGCAATGGCTTCTAATATACTAGACTTTCCTGCTCCATTATCACCTATAAGAACAATTAAATGTTCTGATAAGTCTACGCGTAGCTCTCTGAATTTCCGAAAATCTGTAAGATAAAGCTCTTTTATAGTCAATTTTCTTTGTCTTATAGCCTCCCTACTCATTGACAGATATTTATCCGAAAGCTCTTTATTTTCATCATCACTATAAAGCTGAAAAAGCTCAAACTGTGATAGAACATCACCGTTATCAGCACTTTTGATTTTTTGCTTAAATGTTCTATTTCTCATTTATTACCTCGGAAACTCGCTGTACAACATCGTTCCCATACTTGTTTCTCAATGTCGATATAAAGCTGGGTTCAATATGATTTGAAAAAGCAAGCAAGCCTCGCAAATGCATCCTCTCTTCATCATCGATATTTCCAAGAATAAATTGGTGCATAAGGTGCTTAATGTATCGTTTTCTTTTTCTACCCAGTGAAATTACGCCGTTGTTAGCTAGGGTAATACCTGTAACATGTCGATTATGAGCTTTAGATGTAAATACAGTTTTCCTATTATTGATTAATATTTTCTTTGAAAAGTGCTTGTTCAGTAAATTCTCAACATAATCAGGAAATTTTATTAGCCGCCCTTTAAGTTGAGTCGAAAAAGTTAAATCATCAGCATAGCGAGTATACGATACTCCATAAGTTTGGCAGATTTCTTGTAATTCACGATCAAAGCTATACATGCAAAGATTTGAAAGAGCTGGAGAAGATGGAGCCCCTACACTTAAAACCAATTTCCCTCTATTAAGCTTCTTGCTGGTTGACCAAAATAGTGTCTGTTCTAGCAAAACTTTCTCAATAGATTGAAACTTCCAGCCAAAGTGATCCTCCCATTGATTCCATAAAATATCTGGTGTAATCGAATTGAAAAAATTTTCCAAATCCATCTTTAGCAGGTAATTATTTTCCACATGCTGTTGAGCATTCTCTTTGATGCTTACACCCTTTTTATACGCATAAGCACATGAATGTACAGGTAAACTATGCGTATCTAAGAAAATATTTTGATATTGTTTGAGCTCTTTCGCAGGCTGGGCAATAATTCGACGCCCGTGAGTTCGCTTTAAAATCGAATATACTTTATATTTTTTTGATGCACTCTTCAGGTAGCGCATTACTTGATCAGGGCTTTGTTCTGTTCTGGATGCAAATTCCAAAATAGTTTTCATTTTAAGGGCTCTGGATAAGAAGCCCAAGCTTGTAACAAGCTTGGACATAGGCTCTTTACTAAAGACTGCGATGTTTTTGCATTCTAAGGGAGGAAGCAACAAGCTGACGAGCTTAGAATGCGAAAACATCGCACCCTAAAGCCGTTCAAT
>CACVAY010000002.1 GCA_902727985.1 uncultured Thiotrichaceae bacterium
CAATTTTTAAGCAAAATCACTACCGAATAGCGCTTTGTCTTGAATTTTTCCCATAGCTTTCGTAACATGAGTGGAGTTGCGCATTATTACAAAAAATAACTAGAATAATAAGATAGGGCTAACCAATGAAAATTATTACCATTCCGCTCATGGCGGCATTAGTTTTGCTAACTGCATGTGGCGGCGATAAAGAAGCAAAAACATCCTCATTAGAAACATTTCTCAGTATTCATGATAAGTACTGTGAAGCCCCTGAATACAAGTCATCTATTGATTTAGTCAATGCCTTACACAAAGACCCTCAATTTAAAACCATTAAATCTCATGAGGGGATTTTTGAGCATGTCGCTTCAAACGTTAGCTTTGCTATTACTCCTGAAGAAGAGGGCTGTACAACGGATCTTAAGCTTAAAAATAAGCCTGCTGAGCGCTCATATTTTGACTTCGATGAGTTTAATCTAGCGCTTCAGGAAAAAGGTTATCGTCCACGGGGTGAAAAACGTATTATTCAAGAAATTGGCATGAATAATAAAGAGTTGCGTGTCATTGAGCAGAAATATCTGTCTCCAAATAATGTCGAATCGGTACTTGTTTTTCCCATTGAACAACAAGATCAATATTACATGACGTTTTTTGCAGAAACATTCAACTATCGTAGAGTTAACTTCGAAACTGGCAGTAAAATCTTTGAAATTTAGTACGTAAAGACCGCTCTAGTATTTTTTTACAAGCGGTTATTTGTTAGGCGAGCAAAATAATTCGATAGGTAAATGTTAATTGGGCTGCTTTCTCACAATCTACCAGATGTTTCTGATGTTAATCTTTTAACTCAGATAATCAGCGTAGTGCTGATTGTGTCTATCGTTTTTTTGCACATATATGAGTAATCAATTCATCTAACACATAGGCTTTTATCTAGGCGATTATCGTGAAATCTTTAAGTTATCAACTTCCATTTTATTCATTATTTTTAACCTCTCCAGCTTTTGCGGAAGACGGGATAGTTCATTGGCGCGAATACGTTTATTTGATTGAGTTAGCTGTTATCGGTTTAATGGCTTTGGCATTGATTGTACTGACAATGACAATTTTTGTTCAAAAGAAACGTAGTTCACAATTATTCATCGATTTTCGTGAAGAGGTTAAGCAAGAGAAAGCGATTATCAATGCAACGATTAATGATATGAAGGGTAAGGAAAAGCAGATTGCTTATATGGCTGATATGTTACAAAAGGATATGCATGAGTTTTCTGAAGATGCACGATTGAAAAAAAAAAGCCGAGATGAGCGACTGAGTGATTATATTGAGTTAGAGCAAGATAGTCACTCTGCTGATATATTGCCGTTGGCTCAGGATGAGGCCAACAGCACTAGGGCTGATGTTTCTTTCCTTGATGAAACTTTTGATATACTCACTGATGTTGGCATTGATCCACGAACTGTTTCAGCAGACGGCTCAGTTAAGACGCAACATTTAGGTGCTCATGCTTATATGACAACCATTAAACACCATCAAGACAGTGCTTGGAAAAAATCCACTGATACATCAAAAGCATTTACTGGACTACTGACGAAAGTTATGGAACAAACTGATAAGTCGCTTAATACAACAAGTAAACATAGAGAGCATCTAAAAGAATCGATAGCTATCTTACAGGCTGATATTGATCGTGTGACAAATGATGAGGATTCACGATCAGATGAATTAATTGCGACTATGACTGATCTGGAGGGGCGAATTCGTTTGCTACATGATTATGAGCATAACTTACGTTCAATTTATTCTCATACACTTCAGCAATTATCAGGTTACAACGCTCCCGATTTTGTTCAAGAAATTGAAGAGGTTGCTACTGTTAAGGCGGAAAGTTAAATTCATTTAGGAATATTCTCACTAGAAGCAGAGAGCTGAACTGGCAAATATTCTACTTGGCAAGGTAGAATGCACACTTCTCAGATATTCATAGTGTTTTTTACATGACTCGATCAATTGTTCTTGGTTCTACTTCTCCATTTCGTAAAGAACTTATGGATAAGTTATATCTTACTTATTCAACGGCAGCCCCCAATATTGATGAAACGCCATTAGTTGGTGAATCTTCTGAGGAGATGGTGATGCGTTTATCGCTCAAAAAAGCCAAAGCCGTCTCTGAGAGACATAGCGATGCATTGATTATCGGTTCAGATCAATGTGCTGTGCTAGAGAATCTTGTGATGGGTAAACCTGGTACACATGAAGAAGCCATTGAGCAATTGCGTCATAGTTCGGGTAAGACGGTGAAATTTTTGACGGGCTTATGTCTCTATGATGCTAAAAATGCAACATACGAGCTTGAATGTGTTCCATTTGAAGTTGAGTTTCGCGAGCTTATGGACACTGAAATTGAGAACTATTTACGTATTGAAGAGCCTTACAATTGCGCTGGGAGTTTTAAGTCAGAAGCTCTAGGTATTACTTTGTTCAATAAAATGCAAGGTGAGGATCCTTCCTCACTGATTGGTCTACCGTTAATAAAACTGTGTGGGATGTTACGTCGTAAAGGTATAGCATTGCCTCCCTCAAAATAAGTGATCTAAGATAAAGGCTGCTTTTTCTCAAGCTTCTATACATAATCCTTTCAGTTGTTTACATTGTCAAGACCCGCCTGATTGTAAACTTTCTTTTATTGATACCAATGTTTCCAACCTTGATCATAGTATTGTAAAAGCTGATGAGATGAAAGTTGATTGATTTCAACATCAGTGGCTTCCATGTCTTTTGGAAAAATAAAAGATTGTCTCAAGGTATCTTGGTCAAGGTACTTATTATCAGTGTTAAGCAGCAGAGTTGATGGCTTTAGTTGGTGTCTTGCTGCCATTACAAAGCCCCACTCTCCAAAGCTTGGAATATAGGTGTGATAGGGCAGTGTGTACCAATCTTCATTATTATCTGAATCTTTCAACGTGGCGACGATGGACCAGAAAGCATCTTTTGTATAAAAAGGAGAAGTAGCTTGCGTGACAATGACGCCTTGCTGAGATAGGTGTTGCTTTACGAGTTTGTAGAAACTAGTGGTATATAGTCGTGAAAGACTGGGGGAGTTTGGGTCTGGTAAGTCGATAATAATGACATCGTAGAGTTGTTGGTCATGTTCCAAAAACTTCCATGCATCCGTGTTGTGGATTGTTACTTTATTATTCTCAAGAGAGTTGTTATTAAGTGCCTTTAGTTGTTTGTTATTTTTAAATAGGTTGGTGACTTCTGGGTCAAGGTCAATGAGTGTTATTGCTTTGATAGAAGCGTATTTGAGAAGTTGTTTGACAGCCAGACCATCACCGCCGCCGAGTATCAGTACATTTTCAGCTTGTGGGAGAGCAGCAAGTGCAGGGTGCACAAGAGACTCGTGATAACGGTATTCATCGAAGCTATCAAATTGTAGTGCGCCATTAATATAGAAGCGTAGGCGTTCATGGCGCTTTGTTAAAACCAGACGCTGATATTGTGTATCTTTCGAGTAAATAATTTGATCTTGATAAAGGCGTTTTTCCATACGGTTGGTAAAAGGAGAAGATAAAACCAATCCGGTTATGAGTATGGCAGTAATGAGGGCTGCAAGTCCCCAAAGTCCTTTCTTGTTAGAAATATTTTCGCGCAAGACGTAAAGAGCGAGTATGCCAACGCCAATGTTGATTAAGCCAAAGACAAAGCCAGTTTGCAGAATGCCTAATTGTGGGATGAGTACCAGAGGGAACAACAATGCTGCAATCAGTGCGCCGATATAATCAGCTGTAAATACATTGGATAAATTGGTTTTTAAGCTGAAATGGTCTTTTAAAATGCGAATGATAAGCGGGATTTCGATTCCAAGCATGGCACCTAATAAGAGGGTCAGGAAGACCAGTAGCGGCGTGTAGTTATCAATGACTGCGAAGGCAAAAAACAGGATAGGGCTGATTAACCCGCCTAATAAGCCAACCAATAGCTGTAAACGTACAAAGTTTTGCGGCAATTCATTTTCAATGAAGCGGGATGCCCAAGCACCAAGTCCCATGGCGCTCATGAATAAGCCAATAACCAAAGAGAATTGATATATCGAATTGCCCATGAGATAGCTGGATAATGTACCAGCTAACAGCTCGTAGATGAGTCCACAAACTGCTATTACAAAGGTGGCGGCAAGTAGGGCGGTTTGTTGCCGCTGGGCTGTTGTCATTTTTGTATGGTTAGTCAATAACGGCGGCGTAGATCATACCTAAGGCAAGAATAATTGAGCCCATGACAATACCAAGTGCCACGTTATTTTCTTCTGTAATTTTCTTTTCTATCGAAAAAGGCGTGAATTTTTCCATTAACCATAAGGTTAAAAAGAAAAGGATAATACCTAATACGCCATAAATCAGCGTTGATAAAATAGTGTTAAGTTTTAGATCATCCATTGTTTTTCCAGATTTGTTAGTTTATTTACCTGAGCGATATCCACCGCCGCTACCACTACTACCTATAAAGCCTCCGTAGCTTCCTGTGCTGCCACTACGAATACTCGGTTGTGGTTCAAATGCGGTTTTTTGCATACCCACGTTATTGTAAGTCATATAGGCAGAGCCCAATGTCAGTAGGCTAAAAATAAGGATCAAGACTTTAGCCATTGTTAATCACCATGTGCTCCCTTCCAACGCTTATTTTCGTAGAGCATACGGAACACAGGGTATAAGAGAAGACCTGTGAGTGAAAAAATAAGTAGCCAAATAAAATATTTACGTGTGTATATCCCTTGCGTGACTTGCACAGTTATACGTGTCTTTTCAGAAGTGTTCGAAGGGGCAGCAGCTACACGTCCTGGTCGAAATTCTAAATAGTAAGTACCTGCTTTTGGTGCTTTGAATAAACTGGTCATATTGTAATTGGCTTCTACCCAAGAATTGATTTTCATTGTTTTCGGTAGGCCAGAGAGGTTCTTGCCGATGTCGATGTACGTATTATTATCACTACCCAAGATGGTATCGAACTGTACATATGGTTGGGGCATTCGACTTTGGATTTTCAACTGAATAATTGCTTTTGGCTTGTCGATTTTTATGGGATAACGTGTTTGTTTACCTGTTTGTACATCGCTGGCAAGTACGTAAAATGAACTCATGGTATTACCATCGAAGAATATGTTGATCAGTAAGAATGCCAAAAGAGCGATAATCGCAAAGGGCTTTGCGGCTTTATGCAAAGCTTTGAGAAAAGGTTTTTTCATGGGTTGCGCAGGGTGTATGCCCTGAGGCGGATGACGGTGTTCAATTGCACCAAAACTATTTAGCACCTCTTCTGCATTTTGGTATTCTCCAAGATAGTATTCGGTTTCGCCTTCCGTTTGTTCCTGACTGTATTGGTAAGGTGGTTTAATGGCTTCGATAACCGAGCTTGTATCTCCCCGTTTTGCAATCCAGGTTAATTCACCAGCCACATAAGAAATAGTGGATGTGTAGTGATCAAAGAGTTTATATGCTCTACCTCCCGCATAAAAACGACTACCCAGTCGATGTTTTTGATAGTTGAGGTTGTTATCAGGTAGATCACGTACTCTTCTTTCAAAAACCAAATGCCCTTGCTGATAGCTTAGCCAAGCATAGCCGTGTGTGGGTGAGTAGAGTAGGTGGTCAACCCATGTACTTCCTTCTGCTGTTGACGCGATTATCCCGACAATAGTGAACTCAATACCTTTTATTTCGCCCTGCATACCAATATCGAGTGGAGTGATTGGCTTTTCTTGATTGATGAATTTGTCCAAAACCGCAAATTCATCACGGGTATCCATAACTGCGCCGCAGTACTGACAAGTCAAAGTACGAATTTTATGCCCAGCCCGAAGTGCCAAAGGTGCACCGCAGCTAGTACATTTGATACTACGAATAGTGGTTTTATGAGGAGCTTGGACGCTCATTAATCGACCTTAATACTATATGGGTCAAGCCATTGTCCCATATAGGAACGAACAGCTTGGTTTTCCGGAAATTCCAATGTTAGGAGTTCGCCATTTAAACCTGAGAGGTGTGCATACTCATAGGTTTCTCCTGCTTCGATAATTTCGGGTAGTTCGCCCGCAAACCCTATACATTTCGCCCGATCAAGTTCGGTGACTACCCACTCTTGATTGAGAATGGTGTATTCCTGATCAAGTGCAAGTAAAGCAAGATTTGGAATGCCGGATTGAATTGAAATTGGACGTTCCAAGACAAAATCACCTTCATCCACACTCAACCATTTTCCTTCACCAGAATTGTCCAAAACCCACCACTCATCCCAATAGCCTAATTTATACGTGTAACGTATGTGACCAACAGGTAGATATGAATCATGATGACAGGTAAAGGATCGGTTTAATTGTATAAGGCTTGGATAATCAGCAAGTACAGATTGTTTTCCGGCTAAGCGAACTTGTTCATCCTCAATAAACAGTGTGGAGCCACAACTAGAGCAAACTGTTAGTTTAGTATGCTTGAATGTCAGTGCTTGTGCATCACCGCATTGTGGACAATTGATCGAGGATGAGTACATGAAAGTGTTTGTCAGTCATTTAATTGTTGAGAATAAAAATCACTCTACCAAACTGTGCTGTGAAAGTGAACAAAACCAAATGAATGCTGAATGGTTTTCATTCCCTATCATAGATTAATTTTTGCGTGCACACGCCAGTATGGTTAGAATTTGCTACTTATCATCAGATTTTCCCATCAATTTACGAACCTGCGAGGAAAGCTGTTCAATCTGGTGTTTTTGCTTATTGTAGTCTTGTTTTAGTGCAGCATATTCGGTCTCATTGTTGGCAAGTTGTGTTTGTAACTCACGATTTGCAGCAGAGAGTTTGGCAAGGTCAGCTTCCAGGATCTCAATTGTTTCTATGCTTGCTGAGTAATTGTTTTGTAATTCCGCACTCAATTGCTCGCTAGAAGCAAGCCTTACTGGGCTAGATTCAACCTCTGCGATTAATTTCTTTTCTTCATCGATCAAGTAGCTTTTGTGATGAGCTAATTCGGTTTCTTTCTTTGCAAGCAGTGTTTGCGAATTTATTAGCTCACTTCTCAATTTCTCTATTTGATCTGTTTCTTGGTTATTTAAGGTTTGATTGCTCAGTAGTCGTTCACGTTCACTGTTAGCGCGATTTAACTGAGATGTGATATTGGTAACATCTAATCTTTTTTGAGTAAATTCAGCTACACGTGCTTTTAAATGTGCATTTTGTGTATTGAGTGCAGCAATTTTATGTTGGAGTGATTGAGTATCAGAGTCATTTTCTGTATTACAGATTTTTTCGTCAGTGCAAGTTTGTGTGACTCTCTCTGACTGATTTTTCAATTCTGATGTATTAGGTTTGCAGAGGCTTTGCTCTGTCCAACGTTGCTCATTCATCCCCTGTAGCTCGCCTATCTCTTTGCGTGTAGAAGTAAGTTCCTCCCGTAGTGCTATTAACTCAGTTTTACTTTTATCAAATTCTGAAGATATCGATTGAATTTTTTTACTTAGAATGACGTTGTCTGAGTTTGATTTATTCAGTTCATCATGGACTTTTTGGTTTTCGCTAGTCATAAGGTAGTAACGTCTATCCATTGCCTCTTCAGCTTGGCTCATTCTTTTATTAAGTTCATCTCGTTCCTGTTCTAAAGCTAAATACTCTTCACGATATTGTTTTTTCTTAATGTGTTTTTTAAGGAACCAACCCGCAAGTGCGCCGATCAGGCTGGCAAGCATAAGGTAGAAGAAATTTTGTATGACGAAATAAGACATATTATTTTCAGTACTAAGCAGTAAGCAGGAAATTTGATCGCCCTATCGATGAACTAGACCCGAGCGCATGTGTTACTGGCCATGATAGTTTTTTATCAAGGCTAATCGAAATAAACATGGATAAAGAGTAATTTGTTAAATGCTGAACGGTTCAAAAATTAGAAATGGCATACAAAATATCGGTAATAATAATCAATCGAGCAGCATTTACCTGCCTGCATTTTTCGTAAGTATCAGTGAGGCATAGATTTGACCATCATGGCGACGTGTTTGTGGGTAGTTATCTGTAGTCTGTTATGGAAAAAAACCTGAGATAGTCTTTCATAAGCTAGCTAGGCAAACAAATATTGAAATAGTCGAGGGGCGGGCATTTGATGGTTGATGATGTTCAGGCCTAACGAGCCTCCGGTTTGCAGGAGGTTCGTTAGATTGTTAGTCATTTACTCAGTATCTGTTTATGCGCTTTCTTTTAGTTCACCTTGACCAGAGTCCTTCTTCTCATCAAAGGCAACTTCATCTTTCAGAGCTTTGGAAATACTATTGATACTTGCGCCATCAATTCCGATTTCTTTGAGTAGACCATCAACGATAGGAGCGTGTGCTTTATAACGAAGTGCACTGTCAACAATTTGATCAGAAAGGCTGCCGCCGCTCATTCCGCCATTGCCGCCGTTGTTAGGGCTTCCAGAACCGTCGCCAGTTGCTTGACCTTGACCGCCGCCAACACCATTTAAGCCATCAAGTTGCATGATCTTGATTCCTTCAATGTTTTCAAGAGGTTTAACGCTTTCTTTAACGATATCAGGTAGTTGTTTAACAATTTCCATCTTCACTTTCATATCAATCTGCTGGTTAGAAAGTAGGTTGGCTGCCTCATTGATTGCCCGTTTACCTGCGGCTTCGACTTGATAACGTAGTTCAGCTGCTTTTGCTGCAAATGCTTCAGCATCGGCACCAGCTTCGGCGATAATGCGTTGGCGATCAGCTTCTTTTTCAGCGCTGATAACTTCAACAATGCGATTACGATCAGCTTGTGCTTGCTCGCGAGCAGTGGTTACTTCTTCAGAGGTTTTGGCTGCAACAGCTTTTAATTTATCAGTTTCAATCCAGATCTCTGCAACCTTCTTTTGACCATCTGCAATTGCTTCTGATTTCTTTTGTTGAAAGAGTTCTACATCACGTTCCTTTGAGATACGTGCATGTTCAATCTCTTTTTCAGTCTCTTGCTTAATTTGATTAATCTCTTTGCGACGCTCTTCTTGTTCTTGAACAAGTTGCTTGTCGAAATCAATGGCATTCTTCTCAGCTTCGTATTGAAGCTCACGGATTTCAATTTGTTTCTGTGTTTCTACTTCAATGCGTTTTTTCTCATCTTTAGCAATTTGCTGTTTGAGTTTGGTTAGACCTTGCGAGTCAAATACATTACCTGTTTCTTGAAAGTATTGTAGGCCAGTCTGATCGACGTGAGTCAGAGCCACAGATTGTAGGATCAGGCCGTTTGAAGCCAAATCATTATGCATAAATGCTTCGACTTCTTGCCGGAACTCATCTTTCATAATGTGTAAATCATCCATCGACATCTTACTGACAACAGCATTCAAAGCGGCTTCGCAACGCTCTTCGAACATATCAGTGACTTTTTCCTTGTCAAAGGTGTCATCACCCATAGTCTGTGCGGCTAGCGCAACATCACGATGCTCTGTTTCTACACGGACGAAATAGTTAGCTTTGATGTTGACACGAAGATGGTCTTTGGTGATTAGTGAGCGCTCGTCATTACGGGAAATGGGAATCTCAATCGTCTTCATATTCACTTTAATCATGTTGTGAAACAGTGGTAAGACCATTGTGCCGCTGTTGATAATTACTTTTTCACCACCCATGCCTGTGCGGACGAATGACATTTGTTTAGTTGCCCGTTTAAAAAACAGTAAATAAACCATGAGTGTTAAAAGGGTAGTGAATGCTAATGTAGCACCTAAAATTGTTATGAGATCCATAATTACGACCGTTATGTAGAATTTACATTAAATATATAGCAGTTCTGATGAACAGCATCAATTCTTTTGTGTAATTACTAAAGTAAGGAGGTTTTTTAATTCAATCTTGCGTCTATCAAATGCGTAGTATGCTGACTAAGAATGCTAAGGTGCTCAGTAATTAATCGATATGGAAAATACTAAAGCTCTCTTAAAATACGGAAACCTACGTTTGTATCCATCTCATCATAGAGACGCTTCATGCGTGCTGCGCTACGGGCTTTAGTAGCCGCATCAAACCATGAGCCGCCTTTCGTGACGTACCAGCGCGTATGCGTCATCTGCGAAGCCGTACCATCGCGATTTGCATTGATATGAGAGGTTGTCCATGGACTGCAAGTATACTCCCAGACATTGCCATGGACTTCGTGTAATCCCCAGTTATTGGCAGGTTTGCTGGCTACTTCAATACACATGGGAAGGGGGACACAGCGAGGCATAAACCAACGGCGTTTTTCTTTCGGTTCATCATAGGGCTGAATGGGATCAAAGTGTACTTCTTTACAGCTGACCGTGTTGCCAAAGTGGAAAGCAGTTGTTGAACCTGCCCGCGTTGCATACTCCCACTCAGCTTCGGTAGGAAGGCGGTATTTTTGCCCGGTTTCTTCGGATAGCCACTCTAGATAAAGCTTTGCATCAGACTGACGAATATTGGTGACAGGCTTTTTACCTTTATTCCATAACAACTCGGGCCGTAAATACCAGTTAGTTGCAGCGCGAAACTGTTCAAATTGTTCAGCAGTTACTGCGCATCGACCCAATGCGAAAGGCTGTTTGATCGTTACATAATGAGCGGGTGATTCCATCTGTTCATGACCAAACTCACTCGCATCAGAGCCCATTTCGAAAGACCCAGCTGGGATGATGGCAAGTTCTGGAGCTTTTCCTCCTCCTTTCATTGTATCAGAGAAAAAATGTTCAAGTTGATACTGGTTAGCGGTTTGAAGTTGAAGTTGTATTAAGCCTTCTTGTGACTCATCTGGTGTGTATATTGCGCCCAAATTCTCAGCAGTGTTATTCATATAATGTTAGTCCGGAAATGGTGATGATCTGCTCATCTTTGTAAGCAGATGATAGCGATTTTTAATGGTTAATCCAATAAG
>CACVAY010000003.1 GCA_902727985.1 uncultured Thiotrichaceae bacterium
AACTTTGGGTGGGAGTGGTTTGTTGGCTTGTTCTAAGGTGTTACTGGAAGTGCTACAGGCAACTAGCAAAAGGAGTACGAACAGATAGAGAAATATTGCTGGTTTTATTGTCATTTTCATAGGTTTTCCGTTGGGCTGAACTGAACCAAAGTTGAACTTAAGTTGAACTGAAGTGCAACTAAACAGGTTTTCTAAAAGATCAAGGCGGTGTATTTGATGACTCTTTTTAAGTAATTAAAGCATAGTTTGTAAAGAGAGATGCGTCGAAAATTCTGGTTTGGTGAGAGGTTTTGTTTTAACTAGGTTGTGGGTATTCAAAAACTTAGCGAATCAGTCTTGAATTAAGGGGAATGCAAGATTGACGATTGATTAAAATTTAACCTATATTGGATGGATTATTACGCAATTCTTCATTCGAGGAGTAGGACTTTGCTTAGTATCCTTAATCAGCAACCAGAGCTTGGGGAAGCGCCAGTTGTCGTTATTGGCTGTGGACCAGTTGGCCTGCATTTCGCTAAAAACTGGAGGCTTTTTAGGCCTCAACAAGCAGTGGTTATGTTCGGTGCAGAGAAGTATCAACCTTACGATAGAATTCGGCTTGGGAGCTTGCTTCAGGAAAAAGCATTGGTTGGTTTGAGTGAGGAACTCAGTCTTTCTTTACCTGAAGCAAGCTCACTCTTTGAGATGCATCTTAATCAGCGTGTAACCCAAATCGATCCAGATTCAAAAACGATTCAAACAGACTCTGGTTTGACACAGTCTTATCACTATCTCGTATTGGCGACTGGTGCTACTTCGTTTGTACCTCCAATTGAGGGTATTGAATATGAGGGGGTACATACTTTACGAACAGCAGATGATGCGTTTAGCATCCAGCGTGAACTACACGGTGCTCAGGATATTATTATTCTTGGTGGTGGGCTCTTGGGTGTTGAAACCGCGATGATCCTGGCTTCACAGAAACGTCAGATGCATTTGATAGAAAGAAAAGCGCATTTGTTAGCAGAGTGTGATGAACAGACGCGTTTGGAAACTGAGCAGGTTTTGCTTCAGCAACCTAATCTACAGATTTATGTTTCTAGTGGCATTAAACGTATTTATGGTGATGATCGAATAACCGCCGTCGAATTAATCGATGGGGGAAAGCTATCTTGTGATTTACTCATTATTTCAGCTGGCGTAAGAGCCAATACAACACTTGCTGAAAAATCTGGCCTGGAAACCCATAGGGGAATAGTGGTTGATGCACAGCTTAAGACTTCCATCCCTGATATTTTTGCTATTGGTGATTGTGCTGAGTTCCAAGGTCAAGTACATGGTGTATTAGCTACAGGGTTCAGACAAGCTGAGGTGTTGGCTCAGCATTTGAATGGCGAAAACGTTAATTATCAGATGCCTAAGATTCATGCTGTTCCTAAAATTCCTTCAGTTTATACGAATGCTCAAGCTCCAATAGCGACCTGGCCACAAGACAAAGTCGTATGTCACTGTAATGGGGTTACCTGTGGTGAGATAAGGTCTGTTATACGAGGTGGCTGCAAGGATATGGATACACTGTGTAGCAGAACGCAGGCTGGTACAAATTGTGGTAGCTGCCGATCATTGGTTTCGGAACTGCTGGGTACCGCTACGACGAATCGGCGAGAGAAAATTCTTCAGGTTGTTGCGCTGCTAACTATTTTTATCAGCGTGCTATATCTGATATTGCCCGGCTTGGCCTATCAGGACAATATTGTTGCCGACATCAAGTGGGACTCTCTATGGCGTGATAATCTTTCCCGACAGATCAGTGGTTTTAGTCTGGTCACCATTAGTATCATGATTTCTGTCATTGCTATTCGTAAGCGTTTACGTCGTTTTCGGTGGGGTGAATTCAGTAGTTGGCGAAATTCACATGTAATTCTTGGGCTATTAATTGTGGCGACGCTGTTGCTTCATACGGGCGCGCGATTAGGTGATAATCTTAATCAAGCACTAATGTTGTGTTTTATCGGTGTTCTCATTAGTGGGGGGCTATTAGGTGGAAGTATCGCTAATGAGCATTACTTCACACCTCGCCAAGCGAGAAGGTTAAGAATTACCTCATTGTGGCTTCATCTTTCGTTACTGTTGCCGTTACCAGCATTGCTGATATTCCATATTCTTAAGAGTTACTATTTCTGATGGTGGCGAGTAAGAGACATTCGCTCTACTTCTGGTTGATATGGTTGGTGATTAGTATAGTCATCGCTAGTTACCTTGTGTATGCGATGAAGAGTATTGAAGCCGGGCAATTCGGTCCAGCGACAATTTTTTTGCCCGGTGAAACGACGAGTGGGCATCATCAAATTGAGGAAAATTGTGCAGTTTGTCATCTTGCCTCTTTTGGTGGAGAAGCGTTGTTACAAGATGCCTGCACTAAATGTCACGCTGAAGAGCTAGAGCGTATTGAGGATTCACATCCTCTCAAAAAATTTGTAGACCCTCGTAATGCTGACACGCTTGCTAAGTTAGATGCGCGATTCTGCGTTACCTGTCATGTCGAGCATCGTCCGGAAATGACAAAAGCTATGGGAGTTACGTTACCAGAGAATTTCTGTTTTCAATGCCACGAGAAGGTAGGCGAGAACAGGCCGAGCCATCAGCAATTGGATTTTAATAGCTGTGCGAATAGTGGCTGTCATAATTTCCATGATAACAGAGCTTTGTATGAGGACTTTTTATTAAAGCATGCGGAGAAGCCTAGGCATCTACCCAGACAACAGGTCGAGTCTCGCAATTTAATGGAATTTTTTAGTATGACGGCTTTGTATCCGTCAACGGAATATCCTTTTAAACCTTTAAGCTTGGTGCAGGCTGATGCGCCGCTTGCGCATGGTTCTGATCATCAGATCAATAGCGATTGGTTGGCAAGCAAGCATGCACAGGGTGGCGTGAATTGTTCAGCTTGTCATACGCAAACGAATACTTCGACAAATGGAAAGGAGTGGCTGGATAAACCGGATCATACCCAGTGTAAGGGGTGTCATATTGGAGAAACAGCCAGTTTTTCATCGGGTAAGCATGGAATGAGGCTCGCTGCTGATATGTCTCTTATGTCTCCTTCATTGGCTCGTCAGCCAATGAAGGCAGAAAGCCATAGTGAATTAGTGAATTGCCATAGCTGCCATAGTGATCATCGTTATGATACGAAATATGCAGCGGTGGATGCCTGTCTGGAATGCCATGACGATGAACATAGTCGTCATTACCTTACATCACCTCACGGTAAACTGTGGCAACAGGAAGTTGAATCACAAGCTGCTCCTGGTTCTGGAGTAAGTTGTGCGACTTGCCACATGCCAAGGGTATGGCATGAAAATGCAGAAGAAGTGGAACGTATTTTGGTGGATCACAATCAGAATAATACACTGCGACCCAATACAAAGATGCTCAGACCTGTCTGTATGCAATGTCATGGTCTTGGGTTTAGCATCGACGCTTTAGCGGATCCATCCCTGATTAAGAATAATTTTAAGGGGCTGCCTTCTGTGCATGTTGAAAGTATTGATATGGCTGTAGAAGCGGATCGCTTACATCGTCTTAAAAGGCTCAATAAAACATCTCCTTAAAATTTCCTTAAACAATCTTTCAACAAAGAGACAAAACTATGTGTTTGAAAAAAAATATGCTGTTGGCATCACTGGTATCCACTATTTTCATTGTTCCCTTGCAAGCGCAAGATGTTGGTATGGAGAAAACGATTGCTCCTCGACAGATGGCTGATGCTTTGCATCTGGTGATGGAGGCTGATCGAACGGTCTATACCAAAAAGGTGGTGAATCGCTTAACTAAAAAAGACAAGGTGATCACCGCCAGTGAGCATTTTAAAGATGATAAAGCTTTGCCACTTCCTGCACAGATGTTTCGTTTTGGGGCTGAAACTGCGGCTGAGAAGATTGCTAAAAAGGCTGATATTGATTTCTCCTATTCCTTGCAATCAATATGGCCAGTGAATAAGCAAAATGCTCCTAAAACGGATGCAGAAAAGGAAGGTTTGCAATTTGTTGCAGATAACCCTGGTAAGAATTTCTACACAATGGAAGAGCTTGCGGGAAAGAAATATTTTACTGCTGTCTATGCGGATGTTGCTGTCGCCCCTGTTTGTGTGAGCTGTCACAATGATCATAAAGACAGCCCGCGAACAGATTTCAAAATAGGCGATACCATGGGAGGGGTGGTAATCCGCATTGCACAGTAACGCCAAATACTAATGATAAAGGTAAAAGGAGGGGATAATTGTCCTCTCAAGCTGCTTAGAGTTTTTCGATGAGGTCGGCCAATGCGGCTTTTCGATCAATGAGAGCTTTCGTTTTCGGTGTTCGGAATTGCATCAAATAGATGCCAATGCCACCAGTAATAACAACACTGCCAATCATAAATGGTACAAGCTCCTTCCAGCTTAAATGACCTAAGCGGAAGTGCTCACGTAGATCAAAGACTTCACTGCCAATAAACAAGAAAATGGTAGCTAGTGCCATTATTGCAGCAATATAAATAAGCCTTGCGCCAAGTTTACGCAAGGTTTTCCATTTTTTAATGATTTGTGTCATTTCAAGCTCATTGCTCAACGATAAACCTTGTGCACAAGAGCGGGCATTATTGCGAATATTTTTTTGAATTTTGTTGGAGATATTCTCTTTTTTGCGCAGTAGGGGGTATGGCTGATGGGTAAGCAGTGGCTCCGATTTATCATAAACTTCGTTAAACAAAGTTGTTATATCAAAACCGTCGGGTAACGGTTCCTGGAGAAGACTTTTATCTATCCAGTTCTCTCTACATTCTTCTTTGAGTTCTTCTAACTTTGCCGTATGGAAGCGCTCAAGTAGGCCATTCACTTCTTCGATATCGGTATACAGTGGATCAGCTTGCGTTTGTGTGTAGAAGAGCGGGGATTTCTTAATAAGTGTTTTCAGGATTTTTATGCTGTCATCGTAATCATCCGAGACAGCATGATAACGCGCCAGTTCATACTGAGACTGATCAGTGTCGCTAGTGTCCAGGCTAATGGCGCCTTGAATCGTGACTAGAGCAGAGTGTTGATCGCCAAGAATATAATACGTCATAGCCAAATATCGCATCGCCACTGCTGCTAATGGACTGTCTTCCTGAATGGCTTGATCGGCAACATTCGTGAATATTTCGGCTGCTTTTTTGGGGTCATTGAGTAAATGGAAGTTTACCCAGGCGAGTTCGAATTGAACCCAGAAGTTATCAGGGTAGGTTTCTAACAGTTCTTCCCCCGATGTTTTGATGGCCATTAAATCATCGGCATCACGGTCGCTATTGAGCCAGTCCCCAAGTAGCCCATCAAAGCCGATAGTTTGCTGTATGCTTGTCTTTTTGTTACTGGCATCCAGTGCTTGATGGTACGATTCAAATGCCGCATTTAGAGTGGTTTTCTGATCGAAAATCTCATGTGCCAACTCACTAATTTGCGGTTGTAAGAAACGCAGACTTTCCCGGTTGTAATTTGCTTCTTTTAGATTATGTGCAAATCCATTATTGAGAAGTTTTATAATCTCATCTTCATTCAATTCTCTGAAAACGGCATAATAACTGAGATAGAGTGGATGAAACCCATGTTGCGCTATAAGTGTAATGTCATCACGGTATTGTTGTTTTTTCATAGTGTTTGACATGCTGTGACTAATCCCTGTTTGCTATGGGAGCAATTTACGATTAACCAGGCAATGAGAAAATCACCAAAGGTATGAGTGCAAATAGGCCAATGACAGGCGGTAAAAAAACCAACACGCACATTCTTAATCATCACGCTGAGCTAAAGCAATGTCGCCAATGCTCTGAGATGATCCCCCCTGTGATTACGGGAAATGCGGTTTGCTCACCCGTGATGTCAGTAGGGCAAGCGCCAGGAATTCATGAAGGAAAAGTGTTAAAACCTTTTGGCTGGACGGCTGGAAAAACGCTTTTTAAGTGGTTCGAACGGATTGGGGTGGATGAAGAGACCTATCGACAGCATGTGTATATGGCAGCCGTATGTCGTTGTTTCCCAGGAAAGAGTCTTAAGGGGGGTGGTGATCGTGTGCCATCAAAGGGTGAAATTGCTAATTGTGATCAGTGGTTGAAGGCTGAGTATCAATTATTACAACCTGAGTTGATTTTACCGATTGGCAAATTAGCGATTCAGCAATATCTGGATGTTAAGAAACTGACGGAAGTGGTTGGGCAGGTTCATCAGATTGAACTAGAGGGGAGAGCTGTGGATATTATTCCTTTACCACATCCTTCAGGTTTATCGACCTGGTTTCGGAAAGATCCAGGGAAGGCTTTATTGGGTGATGCTTTACATTGTATCTCACGGCACCCTGCCTGGGTGATGACCATGCCGCCCCAAAGCAGCTTGTGATGACGTCGATAACGTGAGCAAGACGGTTGTTACCTTTTTGCCCATATTTTCCAGACAAATAGAGTCGGGAATATCTGCCCTTTTCGTAATGATCAGGGCACGTATTCACGCCAAGTCTAAAGGGGGGAGTTGGCTGGATATTATGTTTCTACGATGTGTAAGGGTTTGGTTTTTTTACTTTTTACAGTAATATATCAACCGCCATAGTTGATAAAGTTTTGTCTAAATTTTTACAATCTCAACGACTAGTACTGTAACAGCGTATAGAGCAAAAATTAGATAGTTAGCATATTGTGACATTCTTCGAGGCCTCATTTGTTGTGGACATATTGTAGTACATTTATTCACTCATTGTTAAGCTTTTATTAAGGTTTTTGTATGTTATTTAAGCTTGGATTAAGCATGGCAGTTGATAACAACAATAAGTAGTTGAAAGACCATGAACTAAGGATTTTTCCAGATAAATGGGCAATTAAACAGCAGTTGAACGGATGAGCTGTTCTTTTTGGAGGCGGGATAGTTTTTTGATGGCGTATTCACGTTTGCTAGCAGCAGAACGATTGGTAGCTTCTTCAGAGTAGACAAGTGCCAACGGGCGACGAGCCCTAGTGTAGCGTGCACCTAAGGTTTCATGATTATGTTCATGCAGGCGACGTTTGAGATCCGTTGTAATACCTGTATATAAGGTATCATCGGCACAACGCAGTATATAAACAAACCAACCCATAGGGAGAACGCTCATGCTAGAAAGCCCGAACATTATGCCGTTTCATTTAGCAATTCAAGTGCGGAACATGACAGAAGCAAAACACTTTTATGGAGGCGTCCTGGGTTTCGCAGAAGGACGTTCGGATAAGCACTGGGTTGATTACAATTGTTTTGGGCATCAACTGGTTTGCCACTTGAATCCTGAGCTGGGTGATAATGGGCATATTAACCATTATTGTAATGACGTCGATGCACATGCAGTACCTGTTCCTCATTTCGGGGTGGTACTAGAGATGAATGAGTGGAAGATATTTGCTGAGAAACTTACCCACAATAAAGTCGCATTTATTATCGAACCCTATATCCGTTTTGCAGGGCAAACAGGGGAGCAGGCAACACTGTTCTTTAAAGACCCCAGTGGTAATGCATTGGAGTTTAAATCCTTCCAAAATATAGATGAGCAACTTTTTGCTCAGTAATTGCAGAGTAAGTTTAGTATTCAAAGCCTCAGCTTATAAGACGAAGGGTTTATCCATTACAGCCTTTTACGTTACCATTAGCCTACTATAATAAGCAGATCAAAAAGGAGTACTTCAATGGTTGAGATTTACGAGAAACTGGGCTTGTTCTACGTCGGTAAAGATGTGGATAAGGATTCTTTAGAAACGACCGAAGCACTTACCTTACTAAAAAATAAAAACTTCACCACCCACGCAGCCATCATTGGTATGACAGGCAGTGGTAAAACAGGGCTTGGTATCGGGCTGATTGAAGAAGCTGCCATTGATAACATCCCAGCTATTGTCATAGACCCAAAAGGGGATATGGGCAACTTGTTATTTGCTGACCCTGAATTTTCTCCCAGTAGTTTTGAACCTTGGATACAGGAAGAGGCAAGAGCCAAAGACAAAGACGTTCAGGAGTACGCTGCCAAGACGGCGACCATGTGGAAAGAGGGGATTGAGTCCCATCATCAATCGTCAGAGCGTGTGGAGAAATTTGCAGCCGTTGAAAAGACGATTTACACACCAGGTAGCAGTGCAGGGGTGGGTATCAATGTATTGAGTTCTCTGGAAACGCCGCCCATTGAAATCCTTGAAGATAGCGACTCTTTTGCATCGTATATCAAAACTACCGTTAGTAGCTTATTGTCCCTTGTGGGCATCGAAGCGGATCCTGTTGAGTCCAAAGAATACATCTTGCTGGCGCAACTCATTACCAATGCGTGGATGAATGATGAGAGCATTGACCTTGAAGATTTGATTGGGCGTATTATCAGTCCATCGTTTAAGAAGATTGGCGTATTGCCCTTGGAAGCATTCTATCCACAATCTGAACGTTTCAAGTTTGCCACGAAATTCAATTCCATTATCGCATCACCCACTTTCAAAGCCTGGATGACGGGTGAAAACTTGGATATTCAGCGTTTGCTCTATGATGAAAATGGCAAAGCAAAAATCGCGATTTTCTCGATAGCGCATTTGAACGACGATGAGCGAATGTTCTTCGTCACGCTACTATTAAACAAGTATATCGCGTGGATGCGACGTCAGAGTGGTGCCTCAAGCCTCAAAACCATTTTATACATGGATGAAATCTACGGATTTTTCCCACCAACGAAAAACCCACCCAGTAAAGACCCTATGCTGTTATTGCTCAAGCAAGCCCGTGCCTTTGGCGTTGGCATTATTTTGAGTACCCAGAACCCGGTGGATTTAGATTACAAAGGTCTATCCAATATCGGCACATGGTTTATCGGACGCCTACAAACCACACAAGATATTGATCGGGTGATTGACGGTTTAGGGGGTAAGACAGGTTCGAGTTTCAATAAAAAAGAAATCAGCACCTTGTTGGCGAATCTCAAGAAACGTACCTTCTTCCTGAAAAGTGCACACCTGGATGATATTCGTTTATTCGGTACACGTTGGGTAATGAGCTATCTGAAAGGGCCGCTGAAACGTGATGAAATTGCGGATTTAATGGCGGATAAAAAGAATGCTTTAACAGCAAAGGCAGCTAATATCCAGTCAGCCGTTGGCGCAGTAGCCGATACAAAATTGGAAGGTTATGAATCCTATGCCGCATTGGATAATTCCATTCCTCAATTCTATATGCCAGATTTACAGGAAAGTAAGCATTACTCTGCATCCTTGATGGCAAAAGTAGAACTCCATTTCTTTAATCAAACACGTGGCATCGACCTTAACGAATCGCTGTGTGTCCGTTTGCCATTGGATGAAGGTGATCATGGTCTGGACTGGGAAATGGCAGAGCAACGCACGGAAGAAGAGAGTTGCTTTGATCGTCTTCCTTCGAGTGCGCCTTCCGGTGCGCAATATGCGACGGTACCTGAGCTTGTTGGCAAAGATAAAAAACTGGCAAAAGCCACGCGAGAGCTAAAGAGCTGGGCCTATCATACACATCGTTTAGCACTGTTCCGCTGTAAAGCGCCGAAAATGGAATCGACCCCTTACGAAAGCTTGGGAGATTTCAAAGTACACGTGAATGACGCGCTCAGTGATAAGAAAGAAGCGGCGATCGATGTGCTTAAAGAACGTTATACCAAGAAAGAGAAGACACTAATAGATCGACTTGAACGAGCGATGCAAAAGTTGGATAAGGAAAAGGCCGATTCCAAAGGCTCTGTCATGAATATCGGTATGGTTGTGCTGGGTTCATTATTCGGTAACTCTCGTCGTTCTGTTGCAACGGCTGGGTCACGTATTCTTAAAGAACGCGGGGATGTAGGGCGTGCAGAAGAACGTGTTGCGAGCATTGAAGAAGATATCGAAGCATTGGAAATCGAACTAGAAGATAAGATTGATGAGCTAGCAGAGCTCTACACGATTGAGAATGTCGAGATTGAAGAGTTTGCGATTAAGCTGCGTAAAACAGATATCGAAGTGGACAGGATTGCGGTGGTTTGGGCGGCGGATTAGGGTTCTCCTAATGGATGTCCGAAAGTTTAGGCAGGGTGATGAAAAAGAGCTGTGGGAGTTATTTTACAACACTATCCATAACGTCAATATTCAAGATTATGATCAAGCTCAAGTGGCAACATGGGCGCCCGAGGATCTTGATAAGAATTTCGTTGTTCAGAAATTTAGAGGCATTGATCCATTCGTGGTGATCTGTGATGGGAAAATTATCGGTTACGCGGATATTCAATCTGATGGATATATCGACCATTTCTATTGCCACCATGAGTTCCAAAGACAGGGAGTTGGTAGTATGTTATTTGCGACTCTTGAAAAAGAAGCAAGAGAAAAGGGTGTTTTCAAAATGTATTCGAATGTGAGTATTACAGCTAGACCTTTTTTCGAGGCCCTGGGTTTTTCGGTAGAAAAAGAGCAGCTCATTCAAGTGGGTGATCAGAAGCTTAAGAACTATAGAATGGTGCGCGAGACTGACTGATCGCAGCTAAAAAAAAAGAGCCTGCATAAAGCAGGCTCTTTTATTTACCGATATTTACCAACTTATGAAAAAGTCGGCCTAAGTAGGATTCAATTACTTAGCAGTAGTTGGAGCAGGAACCATAACTGGAGCAACTGT
>CACVAY010000004.1 GCA_902727985.1 uncultured Thiotrichaceae bacterium
GTGAACTATTTGGCGGGTTACGTAAGTAGGAGCCTGGACCATAATCTCCGTACTCATCTGAGAAAACCCCTTCGAGTACAATAATCTCTTCGCCCATTGGATGCGTATGCTCTGGGAAATAACTATCCTTCTCAAAACGCACAATGCTAGTGGTATGCCCTGATTCGGCAAACTCGCGCTCCAGTGGTTTGCGAGATACACCACTGGATGGGCTTGTCACCCACTCTATATCATTAGTTCTGATAACAACCTGTTTTGAAAAATCCATATTGAGCATGCTAATCATTCCTCATTGCGCCAATCAATCTCTTTGTAGGTCGGACTTCAGTCCGACATGTGACCCAATAATAATCGGACCGAAGTCCGACCCACAATAAGAATCAATTATTTAGAATGCACTATCTAAGTTTAGCTTAGAGCGGTGAGTAATTAGGAAAAACGCTGCAAGACATTCTCTTAACTACGGGTTTTTTTGGTATGCTAAAACCTCGAACCGAGGAAATAATGCAGCAAATGACTCTCTGGAAAAAAATCTGGCCATTGCTTGCGGGGCTTACACTAGGTATTGCCACTGGGATTTCCCTAAAAATGCTGCAACTGAACTGGCAGTGGGCGCTGGTATTAGCCGTCATACTTGGCATGCTAGCCTGGTGGAAGGCCAATCACATCAAACTCGCGTTACTTGGCGACGCCATTGCCCTGAAAAAAAAGCCATTCAAAACGCTCCTAAACCCACGGCAATGGTTAGAGCTAACTAAACGCTATAAATACCGCATTGCAGCCGCAATAACGATAGCACTCATTAGTGGCAATGCCGCACTATGGGCGAACAAAAACAACTTGCCATTGAGTTACGCACTCTATCAACCCCTATTTTTTTTCGGTTATGCAAAACTTCCTGAGATGGTAGTCATTCCCCCAGGGAATTTCCGTATGGGGTGTTTGCAAGGGGACGACAACTGTTCTTCTCGTGAGTTACCCGTGCGTGAAGTCAATATCGCTCAAGCCTTTCAGATGAGTAGCCATGAAGTCACATTTCTGGAATATGACAGCTTTGTTTATGCCATAAAATCCCAACAAAAAACGAACGTGATCGAGGAAAAAAAGAATACCTTAGCGGCTCTAAATAAATCGTTGCAAACTGGCTTGATAGCTTCTGGTATTGATACAGAAACCTCATTAAAGGAGGCAATTGCAAGCAAGGAAAAAGAACTAGATATACTTCAGAGACAAATCGTCTATCCTGATGATAAAGGCTGGGGACGATATGATCGCCCTGCAATCAATGTTAGCTGGGAAGATGCACAAGCCTATGTCTGGTGGCTCTCTCAAAAAACCGGGCAACAATGCCGCTTACCAAGTGAAGCAGAATGGGAATATGCCGCTCGCGCGGGGACGGAAACAGCTTATCATTGGGGAGACACGGCAAGTCATGAGTTTGCAAACTATGGTAAAGATGAATGCTGTGATGGGTTGGTAGAAGGCAAAGATCAATGGCTCAACACCGCTCCGGTTGGGCAATTTAAAGCGAATGCATTTGGCTTACATGATATGTCTGGCAATGTTTTCGAATGGGTGCAGGATTGTTACCACGATAATTACCAGCAGGCACCCAATGATGGTTCTGCGCAAGAAGTTCGTTGTGACGAAGATCGAATTCGTGTGTTGCGCGGCGGCTCTTGGCTCCACGGTCCTGTCTTTCTGCGCTCGGCGGGCCGCGTCAGGAACTATCCAGTCTTTCGGATCAACGATGTGGGTTTTCGTCTTGTTTGTTCCCTCCCATCCACTGAACACTGGTTTGCTGAACACTGAATCACTGACCCGCCGCGACAGCGGCGGGCAAATTTTTCATCCGGTCAATATTTAACCACTTTTAACCCTTCCTTTTTGACCTAGATTTACCCGCTAAATCGAATCGCCTCAACACATGCCCTCGTAAGCCCCACGTATCAGCATATCGCACATAATTAATCCAACCTTGTACGCTGGCATCAAACTCTGCAAAACTGATTTCTCCCTGCTGCCATTGATCGTATCGCTTCGTTAAACGCCGTGTCGCATGTACGACTTTGCGTTGCTTGATCCGTCGATGAGCTGGATACACCAGCATCCCAAGCCACGGGATACCATCTTTCGTCGGCATCACTTGAGCGCTATGCGCATGAAAACGTAAACGCAAGATGTGTAAGCGTGCTTGAATCGCCTGCTTCCATTCCCATAAATGAAATTGGCAGATTGTTGGGGGGATGGATCAAGCAGACTTAGTATCAATATCATTACTAAAGCCAGATTTACATTTGAACAAGATTAAGCCATGAAATCTGATGTAGGTCGGGTTTCAACCCGATAGTATTCAGCAAAAGGTATTGTTTAGCTTTTACATCATACGATCGCATTTCGCACCTCCATTGTCGGACTGAAGTCCGACCTACAAGGCCCTTTTTGATTTTGCTTAGAGCCAGATGCTGTCCCAGTGTGGGTATTCTCCGATAGTGTGTACAAGCCCGGCTCGTAGGGGGTTAGCTACGATGTATCGAGCGATTTGTTTTCTATCTTCTTCTTTTCGTAACGCGTGGTCATAAAAGCCTGGTTGCCAGAATGTACCCTTTCGGTTTAATGCTTGATTCAAATTTCTTGAGCTTACACCTTTGAGTTGCTTGATCATGGTCGACAAGTCTGTGGTTCCTGTCTGTGTGACCAGCAGATGGAGATGGTCTGGCATAATCACCCATGCCTGTATTTGTAGCTCCTGCGTTTTTTCCCACTGCCTGAGGTTTGAGACTAATAAGCGTGCAAACCTAAAATCTCTGAAAACGGGACGACGGTTATTAACAACAGTCGTTATGAAATATTCCCGGTTCATTTCAGAGTAACGACCCTTGCGTAGATCTGTATAAGGCATAGTGCTGTTTTATCAGGCAAGGCCTATTTTCGAACAGTTTTTTTGATAACTGGCTACAACCGTGTAGGTCGGACTTTAGTCCGACAAGAATCGTATGGATGCCTAAGAATTGTCGGGTTGAAACCCGACCTACATGGTGTTGGGAGGATGGATTAAGCAAACGTAAGAGAACATACCTTTACATAGGTGATAAATTCTCCCGCCGCTATCGCGGCGGGTCAGTGATTCAGTGGCCAGTAGATCAGCGTTCAGTGGATGGGAGGGAACAAACAAGACGAAAACCCACATTGCGGCTTCGAAGGCCTGGATCGAGCCAGTAGCGGCCCGCCGAGCGCAGATTGGCCGGAACGTCGTACCAAGAGCCGCCGCGCAACACACGACGACGATCTTCGTTACAACGAACTTCTTGCGCAGAACCATCGCTTGGTGCCTGCTGGTAATTCTCATGGTAACAATCCTGCACCCATTCCAACACATTGCCGGACATGTCATACAAACCCCATTGGTTAGGGGCAAAGCTGGCTACTGGTGCTGTATATTCGAAGCTATCTTCACAAAGCCCCTCCCTACAATTAGCGTTATTGTTTCCGATCTCATCTCCCCAGTAATAGGCAGTGCTGGTCCCCGCACGGGCGGCGTATTCCCATTCTGCTTCGCTGGGTAGACGACATTGCAAGCCATAACGATTATTCTCACTTAGCCATTGCACAAAGTTTTGTGCATCATGCCAACTGACATTGATTGCTGGAAGATTATCTCTGCCCCAACCTTGGTCACTTGGAAGCTCTTTTTTGTTTTCACGGGCATAGGCATCATATTGAGCAAACGTGACCTCAGTTGCACTCATATAAAACCCCTTGCTAATAGTGACCTCATGCACGGGTTTTTCATCATCATAGTCTTCGCTTCCCATCATGAAAATTCCGGGAGCAATCGGCACCAATGTCATCCCCTGATCCAGCTTTAGTGGAATGCCGCCTTTTAGTATCGGCTGATTGTGCAACTCACTCAGATAGATATCAGCTTGTGACCAATCTGCCAAAGCATAGTATCCAGGCTGTTCCAGTACCCTTGCGATAGTTTGTAGATCGCCCTGAATAACGGCACGATGCTTGCCATAGCTAAGCCCACTTGGGAATGATTGAGCTGTAGGCATGAAGTGCAGCCATTGGCTGTCTTCAATGAAATACCACTTGTCCTGCAATGCTCGGATGTGGTTTGCCCATTTCTCTCCCACTATGACCTGATCCGCACTCCCACTATCCAGTAATCGGGCTGCCAGCAAACGTGCTTCTTTGTTGGCGGGTGGCGCTGCAATAACCGCAATGGATAATCGTGGCATATTGGCAGGCCTTTGCGGTGATTGCTCAAGTTCGCCCGCTAGCCATAATTCAGTATCATCTTCATGAAGATTTTGTGACAACCGCTTGCGAGCAGGAAACTGAGGCGATTGCTGCCAATCAATAATGATGTTGGCGGCATTGCTGATATCCCGTTTATTGACGTGCTTCATGCTTCCCGCATACAGTATTTTTTTGCCATCGGGGTTCATATCAGTCGCTTGACTGCTGCCTACTTTAAACAGGGCATTCGCTGGTTTATTGGTTTCCTTGTACTCAGGCGTATAGGGGGCTTGGGAATATTCGATAATGCCCCATACCGAGCTAAGTGCCAAACCCGCCAACAGCCCCATCAGCATACCAGATGCATTATCCCAACTTAGGGTCAATTGCTGTTGTGTTGCGCCACCTAGACCCGCTTTGCGCAATTTTCGCTGGATATCTGCATCCAGTGCTTCCCAGATATGTGGCAAGGTGAGAGTGTCATGCTCTGAAGGGAGATTTTCACCTGCTGCCATGAGCTGCTGCCAGTCGGTAAAACGATACTTTGCCAGCTTTTGTTCCACCACCGGACGTAATCGTTTGTTGGCATGTAAACGATAGAGAGTAAACGCCGCACGTTTGAGCTGATCCGGTAGCCACAGTTGCAATAGGGCAATATCCAGTTTCAGGCGTTGTTGCTTGAGGCTCCCCCGCCATTGCAATTTGGGGTTTTGTTCTGCCTCTCGATTGATCTGATGGTAACGTTCAAGCCAGAAACGTACCGCTTTTTCTAGCAACGATGGATTCTTTTGTGCCATCTCACTTAGCTGATTGAGCAAAGGCAAACGCTGTTGGGAGAAAGATAAACCTTCTGGGGAAACTTGTGCAAAGCGCTTGAGTGCACCATATTGCCAGGCACAGTCCAGCGGTAATGCATTATGTAGCGAGCGAATCTCGCTTTCTTGCAACGCACGCTCAGGCAAGGCACTTGCCATTGCCCATTGGTAGAGCATGTCACTCGCGCATATCGCGGGTTCTGCTTTGCTCCCCCCCTGCTCGACCATCCACTGAGCAAGCTGTATCGGTTTTATACAGTCCAGTGTATATTCCTTGAATAAGTGGCATAACTGGCCCGGCCTTGCACTGCAATCAACGATACAGAGCTGATTCCAGTGACGGAGCCGATTAAGACTCTGGTGGGTTTCTGGCTTAGCCAGCGCATCTTTCAGCTGTAGGTTTTCACTATCAACCAGCACGACCACCATTGGATTAATACTCGGTGTTTCATGCTGTGGCGACCATACGGTTTGTCCTTCGCCATCCTTGATAAGAACGGGTGAAGCCTGAAAGTAGCCTCGGCGAGGATGTATATTCACCGTTTGCAGCACTTGACTGAGCTCATCTGCAAGACGATGTAAGTTGGTATTTTCGCTGCTACGGTCTTGCCATAACCAAATTTCTCGGTCTTTTTGTGCTTGTAAAAAACGAATTTCCGGCATCCCACTATTTGCAGTCGCTTTTACACTCCGATCAATATCGACTCTCGAACTCATTTGCGCCGACAAATAGCGATTGATCCCCCAGGCAATATCTCGCCGTGCATGGCTATCCAGCAGATAGAAATCATCCTCATCAACGGTAGGTGGCAATACCAGCTTTCCGTGTTTGATAGCTAAGGCTGGTGGTTTGGGAGGCCGGATGATAATGCGTCTGAATGCCTTGTACAGTAACCAGATAAAGGCAGCACCTGTTGCCAGTAACACGATCAAATAAGGCGCTGTTGCACGCCAGGGCGAGTAACCTTCTATACGGATTTGCGGCAACCAGAGCTGCACATGTTGGGCTAGTCGTAATTCCCCTCGTTCGATAGTTTGTGAATGT
Organism: uncultured Thiotrichaceae bacterium; assembly: GCA_902727985.1. GTDB lineage: Bacteria > Pseudomonadota > Gammaproteobacteria > Thiotrichales > Thiotrichaceae > HyVt-477. The sequence goes on from CACVAY010000004.1 coordinate 6,106, forward strand.
GCTTCGTTATGTTGATCAATACTGATGGCCGAGTCTGCTTGTGTATTTTGGGGTTGATCGGGCCAATTGAACACAATAAGCATCGTTGTAAATAACAATAAAGCTGATAGCCCTGTCCACAAGGGTTTCCAGCGCTGACGTTGTTTGCGTGTTGCCTGCTTACTCTTTGATGCGATATCTGCTTCGGTGACTGGCTTGCTGATGGTAGGTATATTGTCACTTTCGCTGGAGATAATAGCTGTCGTTACCGCGTCTTCACGTAATACTCTCGCTGATTCACTTTCCTCATAGGGAACCAGGCGCTGATAAACTCTCTTGATGGTTTCTCGCTGGTACTCGTCTTTCGCCAACACATCACAGAGTAAATCTCGAAGTTCAAGCCAGGACAACACGGGCTGACTTTGAAATACGGCAAATAAATGTTGAAGTTCCAGTGCCCCTACCCTGATTTCTTGCAGCCGTAACTGCTCCAGCAACTGGGTCATATCGGTAGAAAATTCTGGGGAAGAGTGTGGCATGATCGAGATCAGACCTTTTCCAGATGTTTGTAGTCGTTATGGTCTTTTATCAAGCATTCCTTGGCGGGTAATTGGGCTAACGGCACATCCTCGCTGATTTGCTCTACTTTGATATTTTGTGCCGACAATACGGTGAGCCAGAGTATTAATTCTGCTGCGCCCGGTTGTTTACTGAGTTTATCCAGCTCGCGCACTTGCAGAAAACGTTCAAGCGCAATCTCTTTCGTGGCTTCATCGCGAAGGTTGGGAAAGGATGTTGACCAGGCTTGCATGATTTTTTTGAGTAACTCGGGTGTCAGTTCGATGTGATGCACGATGCAACGCCGTAAAAATGCATCGGGTAAACGTCTTTCCCCATTACTGGTGATGATGGTAATGGGTGGTGGGCCTGTACGTTTCACTTTTCGGTCTTCAAAAGGATGGGCAAATTCGTGTTGATCCAGTTCTTGCAATAGGTCGTTGGGAAAGTCACGCGGAGCCTTATCAATTTCATCAAAGAGCAGCACACATTCATTGGGGTCTTCGTAGGCTTGCCATAAAGCACGCTTCTTTAAGTATTTATCATTCGATCGTTGGTCTGCGCCTGATGTTTCAGGTGGCTGTTCGCTATTCCCTGCTTGTGTCTGATACGCATCTCGCAAATAAGCCACAGCGTCGAAGTCATAGCGCATATCACTGGCCTGACTGTTGGAATGCACTTGATATTCGTAGAGCTTGATTTTCAGAAAGCGTCGAATAAACCATGCCACTTGGGTTTTCCCCGTTCCGGGTTCGCCTGTGAGTAATAGCGGAACTCTTGCCGCCAATGCTGCATTCATAGCATTGATGAGTGCCTGTGAGGGCTTGAATCGCTCGGCTGATCGATCTAGCCGTCTTGCATCTGCAATTGAGCGCGATTTTTCCAACTGAGGTAACAAATTTGGGAGATGCTGTTTGTCATGTTCATCCCAGTCAGTCGGCTGATTGATGATGTTAAAGCTGTTTTGTTCGGTCATCCTGCTTTCCTTTGGGATGTATAAATTAATTTTGTGGGTCGGGTTTTAACCCGACTGTGTGATGTATTATCGTTTGGTGTCGGACTGAAGTCCGACCTACAACAGGGTTTTGGGGCTTTGGTGGTAGTTTTCTTAGCATCATGAATCGAGGTAGTTAGTGTAGCCTTGGCGATATTCCTGCCAGATTTGAGTGACGGTTGCTTCAAAGGCGCCATCCGTTTGTTCTACGATCCAGTCTGCGTATTCATCTGGGTCTATATCGTGGTTGTCGATGTCCAGCTTTTGCCGCCAGTGGTGTTGTTCGATCAGGAAATCGCTGATTTCCTCTGCTTCCAGACCTCCCAACGGTCGTCGATTATTGATTCGACGTATATTGCAATTTTGGCTACTACGTAAGGTTTTGTTTATGGTTGTATGTACCTTTTGAAGGTTTTCTGATGTTCCCACTTCGATACATAGTGCTGCAACCAAGACTGTACGCTGAGGGACTTCATCGGAAAAATTGTCGCACAGCACTTCTTGCCACTGTTTCACCCAGACATCAAGATTGTCTATTTGCTCATCAGGCAAGCGGATCATCCAGTTGAGTGCAATGCAACAATCCGCATGTTCCATACCGCGCTTTTTTAATACCTTGCGTAGGACGGTATTCACTTCCCCACTACTATTGAGAAAACTTTCACTGAATACCTGGTCAATAGCACCGTAAATATCGAATTCATCATCTGTTTCAAAGGGATGTAAATGAAACCAATATGGCAGTACCTGCAAGCTATGCTCACTGTCTCTGAATTCTAAAAAATGTCGGATCTGTGCGGGCACATCAAACGGACATGATGAGGCCATACCCGTCGCTACATAACTGAGCATGGCTCGGTTATTTAGATGCTTGCTGTTTAGAATATCCCCCCCAATATTCTTCTTGAGTTCAGCGCGCCCTAACATTACCCGTAACAAGGCGGCACGTAATTGGCCTGACTGCGTGATATATTCGTTTTTTGTTGACAGCCTTAGTGAACGACTATTAATCCAGAGATAACCGGGTAAATCGAGAGGACTGTTCAACATGTGGAAGCTGATACGCTTTGTCAAATCGTCATCACCGCTCAACGACTCAAACAGTTTCTCCAGACGTTCATCTAAACGCTTTATATTGATTCTTTTTCTTGCTTGTTGCAGCCAAACCAAGCGTGAATTTGTTACCAGAGTAGCTGGATAATCTAGTAAGACTGAATCACGTATATTGATGATCACAATAGGATTCAGCTGACACTCGCCAATCCATTCCCCCAATTGATTCAGGGTAACGGTTTGCTCTCCCATGTAATCAACATCAAGCCTGATTTGATTACCTTCGACAGTGCCGTAAAGATAGATTAAATCAGGTTCATGTAGCTTGAGTTCCTGTTTGATGTTTTCCGGCGATGTTGCTCTCTGAATCATCCCTGGAATAATGCCGAGATAGTTATGAAGATATTCGTGAACGAGCTGAAAGTGGCTATCGTAGGGAATTTGATGACTGCTATCGGTGGGTATGACCAAGAGGGGTGATTGTATTGTGGTTTTTAGAAACCCCTCCTTGTAACGCTTCATAATTGACCCACATTCAACCATACCTCCCGTTTGAATAATTTTTTTACCCGTTAGAGGATGCGGCAGGTCTTGCCAAGGTAGTATTGCCAATTGGGCATCATCGGTCATGATACGGATATGAAGTCTATCCGTTTCCGTTGTACCTTGAATGCTGTTAAGTAATTGCCGAAAGGCTTTTTCACTACCAAACAGCGTATCCGCTATGCTCTGTATATCGACATTTTCTGGTTTGGCAAAATTCTTTTTATTTTGCTTTGTTTTACGGATTTCTCCTTCATCGTCTTCGATCTCAAGACTGGAGCCTTTCAAGGTCAATGTGTAACTCAACCAGGTGTCGTATTCATCTGTTTGTTGTTTGACGCGACTTTGAGAGGTCTTCGACAGATTCTGTCTGTTTTTATCAATGCGTTTTTCGATTTGTTGAAACAAGGCTTCAATAAAATCTTTGCGGTCAGCACCATTAACACGATCATAGAACGTATTCTTGTGACGAAATATCTGGCTCGCTCTTAGCCCTTTGAGGTCATAACCATCCAACGCAAATTGTGAAAAACCAACAGGTAATGCTTTACCGCCTTCCAACAGTTCGGGCAACTCATGTTTATTGATATATTGACTGTTGATAAACGGCAGACTCAGCAACAACAACCCAAAATCACTTTTTTCGAGAGCTTTTTGGATAGACTCGTGCCAGTCTTCTCCGATAAGAATGTCGTTGTCTACCCAAAACTTATACGTGTATCTTCTTGATGCCTTGAAGTGCTCATTGAGATCCTCTAAAAATTGATCAACACTCTCATCATCATTATCTTTGTGTGCATAACTGACAAACAAATTGATTTCTGGTCTTGACATGACACCCCCCTATCCAGCATTACCCTTTTCTGATTGTATTCTATACCGTTTTTTAACTAACTGCTTTACTGACTGTGCTTAGATGTTCCTCTTCGCCGCTCCACACGAAACCGTATGGGCCTTTCTGACTGAAAAAGAAAAATTGTCACAAGCGATCATGAAAGTCCTTTAGAGACAAACTTAGTCAAAAATTATTACATCATCCTCTGAATCACAGGACAATGTGTTGACTTTCAACTTCCTTTAACAATACTTCGGACAGTTTGTGATTAAGTAAACAAAATGAGAGCTTCCCTTATAGTTAAGTGTTACTAGGCACTTACCAATCGAGGAAACTCTCATGAATAAGAGTATAACCATTGCTTTTGAT
>CACVAY010000005.1 GCA_902727985.1 uncultured Thiotrichaceae bacterium
CTATAATACTCTGTATTTTTAACCCACCAACCAATCGTGAAGCACACTCTCCACCCCCCAAAATTCTGTAATACATGGCCTATCAAGCTACTGTAGCATCCTCTTAGGCGTTATCTTATTCTCACCAGTCTTACAGGCTGCTTCTTCAAAGCCCAATAATGCGGCTATAACTATACAACTAAAATGGGAACATCAATTCCAGTTTGCTGGCTACTATGCCGCTATCCAGCAAGGGTATTTTACGGAGGAAGGGCTCAACGTTGTACTAAAAGAAGGTGGCAATGGCACGAACCCCATTAAGGAAGTCCTAGAGCAAAAAGCGCAATATGGCATATCAGGTGCTGACTTAGTTTACCAGCGGCTACATAACAAACCACTCGTTGTACTTGCTAGTATTTTTCAACACTCAGCATCAGCTTTACTGATCAAGCCTGACACAGGCATCGTTAGCCCACATGATTTGCTGGGGAAAAAAGTAGAGGGATTAGTCGGTGGATTACCCATTGCAGAGATTGCAGCCATGTTTGTTTTCGAAGGAATTTCTCTAGATAAGCTTATACTTACCGAAAACGAATCGAGCAATGACTGGCTCACACACAAAGACGCTCTGTATGTTTACTCAACCAATGAAATCTATAATTACAAATGCCTGAAGTAGATGAATATCAAGCTACACAGCATATTCGACAAAATGAGCAATATACTAGCCCACCGATTATCGCCATGTCCGCCCATGCCTCAAAAGAAGCTCAGGAACGCAGTCTACAATCTGGCATGTCTAAACATCTCACAAACCCCATTGTCTGTGAAAGACTGATTGAAACACTAGAACAATGGGGGGTAAGTTTTTATAGATGTTTAGGTTCATATAATGATCTTCTTCTCTTCAATTTTTTACTGTAATGAGCAGTGCTACAAACCATTAACATTTAACAGCCGTTTTTTTATTCTCTTTTTCTATCTTAAAGTTATTTATCCAAGAGCTTACCCTAGCTAAAACCTCCTGAAATTTGTCGCTTTTAACCGGCTTGGTTAGATAGGTCGTAGCACCAGCGATAATCCCTTCTACTTCATCAAGAGGTGATGTTTTTCCACTTAACATAATAATCGGCGTTTTTTTGTATACTGCATTTAAACGAATCAATTTACATGTTTCATAGCCATTAATACCTGGCATCATAATGTCAAGAAAAATCAAATCAAATGAACGCTCTTTTATTTTTTCAAGGGCTTGCTCGCCTGACTCAGCAAAGTCTGCTGCTATTTCAGAACTTCGTAACTCCAACTCTAATTGTTTTCTTATAGAAGCACTGTCATCTATAACCAAAGCATGAAGCCTCCCGTCTGAAGTTTCGCATACTTCAATATTTGCGTGATCAGCAGCAGGCTTACTCGTCTTCATACCAGCTTCAGCACTCTTTTCTTCACCGCTTTTAACGTCATCAACGAGCTTTATAGCCTTTTCCAAAGCTTTCATTACACGAGTGATAAGAAGAGGACTCGCTACTTGCACATCTCCCAAAGAAGAGTCTTTTGTGATAACCAATACTATCTTGCCACTACTTACTGAGTTAAGGGCTGAGAAAGCAGTTTCTGTTGTAATAAAAAGGTTGGCCTCCTTGCTATTTGCACAAACCTGAACATTTAAACCATTTTTTTTCTCAAAGCTAATGACACGATCAAAAACGGTACGCTCTTTCTGTTGTAGGCCAACAAAGTGTACGCGAATGTTATTTTTACTATTTATTATATTCATTTTTATACCCCGTATTTTAAGCAACTGCTTTTTCAAGCCATTGATGCATTGAGTTTAATAGAGTTTCTGTGACTACAGGCTTCGTTAGATAATCATCAACTCCTGCTTTTTCAGCAAGCTGCCTATGTTTACTCGTCGTTCTAGAGGTAATCATAACTACTGGGGTGGTTTTCTTATCATCCCAGGCACGGATCGCCTGTGTAAGTTCAATACCATTCATTCTTGGCATTTCCAGATCCGTGAATACTAGGTCAATTTGATTTTCATTCATGATTTGCAATGCATCCAAACCATCAACAGCCGTCACAACATCAAATTCGGTTTGATCGATAATTAGGCTTAATGCCTTTCGATTACTTAGAGAGTCATCCACCACAAGGATCTTGGCAACTACGTCTTTAGCTATCTGTTTACCAGAATCAAGCTGAATCAACTCTATCGTTTGGTTAACCTTTTCATTAGTGCGCAATATTTTAGGTAGGTTAATAACGGGTGCAACTCCGCCATCAGGTAGATGACAAGCTCCTATAAGACCTTTGGTGGTATCAAGCCAGTAAGAGAGACTTTTTATTACAGTTTGGCGTGAACTAATGATTTCATCAATATATACCGCATGCGTTTTATTTGAACTGTTGATGAAAAGTAAAGTATGAGATTTCGAGAAGTCAGGTGTATTGGTAGGAAGACCTATCAAGGTCGCTAATGATTGAATAGGTAACTCAACATCATCATAGAGTACAAAATATCCCTGCTCATGTTCTATAACTCCTTCAGGTGACAAGTAATAAATCTGTTCAATAGATTCTGAAGGAATAGCAACCTGTTGGTCTGAAACGCTAACGAGTAACGTTGCTGAAGTAACCAAGGTTAATGGGATATTGATGGTAAATGTTGTTCCCTTATCAATATTACTCTCGATATCTAAAGTACCATTCAGTGCCTGAACCGCATTGTTAACAACATCCATGCCTACGCCCCGACCTGAAATATCAGTCACACTGTCTTGCGTGGATAAGCCTGCGTGTAATATTAGCTGTAACTTTTCATTCTCGTCTAATCTTTGATCAGTAGTAACCAACCCCTTTTCAATCGCCTTTTGATAGGTTTTTTCAGCATCAATGCCAGCACCATCATCCTTAAGTTGCATTTGGATGTGATTACCCTGCCTTGAAAACTCGAGCTTGATTTTACCGGTTTTATCTTTCTCCTTCGCCTGTCTATCAACTGGATATTCAATGCCATGATCAATGGCATTTCTTAATAGGTGAAGCAATGGGTCGGTTAGCCCATTCAGAATATCTGTATCGACATCGATTTCATTGCCAGTAATAACAAGATCCACCTTCTTCTGTGTCTTCTTGCTGGTTTGTCTGACGATACGCTCCAATCTTGGTACTAATGAATTAATCGAGACCATACGTGAATTCAAGATCACTTCACTAAGGTCTTGATTTAACAGATCAAGCAAATGAAGATCATCCTTTAGATCATAAAGCTGTTTTTCCAGATTAGCCTCGATAGTTTCAGAATCAAGAATACTTTCTGTCAACAAACCACTAATACTATGTAATTCGTTATAGGTGTCCATCTCCAAGTTATCAAACTGCTTATCCTGCATACTAGCAATGACCTTGAATTGCTCTTTTTCTTGTTTTAATAAGGTCGTGTCAAGCTCATCAAGCATTTTATGAACACGGTGGTCTTGTGCCTTTGCCTGCTTGCTAGTTGCGATTGATTTATCAATTTTATCAGCGATTAATGTCGATGAGGTGACTAACTCACCCGCTAGATTTAATAGTTTATCGATAATACTAACGGGAACCCGAATATAACTTTCACCCTCTGATTGAGCTTGGTCTTGATCATCATCAATAGGTGCGCCAGATGGCTTGGCTGCATTTGAAGCATTAAGCAGCGCCAATAAATCTGCTTCTTGATTATTAGTGAGTGTAGGTAAATCTGATGCTGCTGTTTTATGAGTATCTACCGTATCGACAACATCTGAAACATCAACAGCCCTTGGAGTGTCTTTCTTTGATGCCACAAACTCTGAAGTGCTTTGTTCATTGTTAGCGTTAGTAATAAACCCTGGAAGTTCTGGTGATACCATTTCAAGTACGGACGTATCCACTAAATCATCCTGTTCTAGCGTTTCACTATACTCTGTAAGTTTACTTAAAAGTGGTGCAAATTCTTCTGGTTCTACTTCTTTGTTTTGAATTACGTCAAAAGTTTCCTCCAGACAATCAGAAGATTCTGCAAGTAAGATTGAGATCTCTTTAGGAAGTTGATGATTGACTGAATAATCTAAAATGTCTTCCAGCCGATGCGTAAATTCGACAAGTGCACTAATACCAACGACACCACTTGCTCCTTTAATAGTATGAGCGAGACGCGCCGCTTGTTGATGATCGCTCTTATTAGCCTCACCTTTTGAAATCTTGATGAGAAGGCTAGCCGCCTGACTGATTTGATCAGGGGTTTCCTGTAAATAGCTTGAAAGTAGCTCAGGATGAACATCATCATCCCAGCTAAATCTATATACTTCTTTATCGATTATATTTTCTGATGTTGTATCAGTCTGGTTCTTTTGACAGTCACTGCTAACAGAGCCTTTCAACTGCATAAGCAAGTTTTGTAAATCCTCCATTGCAAAGGGAATATCCCATTCATCACGCATAAACTCAGCAGTTATTGTCGCAAGATGAGAAGACTCTTCAGGATCAGACAAGCTAACACTAATAAGCTCTAACCAAAGCCAACATTCACCTGACTCAATAAACTCAGACTTATCCAGTTGCTTTTCTTCAAAATGAGTAAGATTTTGCTGACACCACTGACTTGCTTTGGCTACCTCTGAATAGCCTGATCTTTCAGCCCATGCATCAAGAGCGCGTAACTCTTCTATATAACGTGAGTAGCTAATTTTATCTGCTGTACTTATGGTTGAAAGCATCATGATGATTTCATAAAGTTCAGCATATGCATCACTGGCTTCATCCTCCTCATCCATACTGTCACTATCAATTTCTTCTGGAGTTGACTCAGTAGACATTTGTTGCGTAATGAAATCAGGCAGTTTAGGTTTGCCAAGTGTTAATGGCTCTGTATCTTCTTCCAGAGTTTCTGCATAATCAGAAAGACGATTGAAAACAGAAGCAAAGCTATTGGGCTCACCCGTTTTTTCTATTACAGAATGAAACAGCTCTTCCAGACAAAGAGAAGACTCAAGCAATAAAGGATAGATATCATCTGCAAGCTCATGCTTAACCGAATATTCCAGAATTTTTTCAAGTCGGTAGGAAAACTGAGATAATGCTGTAATACCTGCAACAGCACACCCGCCTTTAATGGTATGCGCCAAACGGGATGCATTGTGACGTCCTTCACCATCCACTTCTGCTTTTGAAATGTTAAGCAATAATGCAGCTAACTCACCTGTAAGTTCCGTCGTTTCTTCAAAAAAAGCCTCTAAAAACTCAGGGTGAGTATCTGCATCCCATGTAAATGAGAGTGATGCATTATTTGTTGTAACATCACTCGCCACAGAACTCGAACTGTCATTATCAGACTCACAGGTGTTTGTTTTTACTTGTGATACTAATAATTCAAGGTTTTTTACTTCATAGGGGTTAAGCCACTCGCTACGCAATAACTCGGTACTTAAAGCTGATGAAAGCGACGCTTCTTCTGGTTCGGCCAGACTTGCACTAATAAGTTCAAGCCAGCCCCAGCATTCGCCAGACTCAATAAACGAGTCAGTACGATCAGATGACTTTTCTTTAAAAAGAAGCAAATTGTGCTGACACCACTGACTAGCCGTTACGATTTCTGTATATCCAGAGGCTTTAGCTGACTTATCAAGCTGCTGTAGCTGCAATAGATAATCATCAACAATATCGGAACGCATTGTTGATAGCATCATTACAATGTCACCAATCTCAGCACTAAGAGCTTCAGCACCTTTAAGTGTATTATTGTAGTCCATCAGATGAACCTCCTATTAGGCTGTTATGCTTTAACTTCTTCTAGTTCTTCTGTTGTTTTAGCACTTTTACCCTTCTCAAGAGTAAACACATTAACAGTCTGTACCAGCTTTTGAGCAAAATCAGACATGTTGTGACTTAAGCCAGTAAGGAAGCTTATTTCTCTACCTGTATTCTTGGTAGATTGCATAATACTTTCTGCCTTTTGTTTTAACTCATTACTGATATTCACCTGCTCATGTGATGATGATGCAATCTGTTCAACGGACTGTACTAATTGTGATGTATTTTCTAATACTTCTTTCATTTGCTGGGCGGCATCCTCAGCACGGGTTGAGCCATCAATGACCTGTTCAATTGTTTTATCCATGGTCGCAATAGTGGTATTGGTTTCTTGCTGGATATTTCTTACCAGTGTAGAGATTTGCCCTGTTGACTCTCGCGAGCTTTCTGCTAAACGTTGGATTTCATCTGCAATTACCGAGAAACCACGCCCTGCATCACCCGCTGCAACCGCCTGCATACTGGCGTTTAAAGCAAGTACTGTTGTACGTTCAGCAATGGTGTTGATGATATCGATAATATATGAGATTTCCTGAGAACGTTCTCCCAGCTGTTTAATCCTCTTGCCGGTATCTTGAACGGTTTCTCGAATGTCTGCCATCCCTTCAACCGTTCCAGTTACTGACTGATGAGCTTTCTTTGTTGAAATGGTTGTATTGTGAGCCACCTCATTAGTTTCAGATGCCGAAGTTGCAATCTCATCTAATCGCTTTAACATTTTATCGATCTGGAATGCTGTTTGTTCTGCATGCTCCTGTTCTTGGGTAGCCAGTTTATTAACGGATACCAGACGGGTTTTAACATTTTCAGAGGTTGATTGTACTTCTGTGGCAACATCACGCACCTCAGTGAGTGTTTCAGAGGTTTCCTCAGCGAGAAGATTAAGAGCATCAGCAACCGGACCTGTTGCATCTTCTGTAACTTCTGCACGAACAGTTAAATTTCTTTCACTCAACTCGGCAACAGTCTGTAGAAGTCTGAAAACGGATTGATTGAGTTCTTGATGGTCATGATCTATTTTTACCTGAGTTGCAATACGCTCATCAAGCATTTTATCGAAGTGATTACCCAGTTCGACCAGTTCATTCTTACCTGCCAATTCTACACGAGCTTGTAAATCACCATCCGACACCCTAGTCATGGTATTAGAGAGCTTCTTGATAGGACTCGATACAGAACGGTAAATGAAATAGCCGAGTGCGACAGCAAAAATCATACCAAGCAGGGTCATAACGATACCCACTGCAAGGAATGTTTGAATATTATTTTCTGTAACCAGAAATGCCTCTCCAGCTAAGTTAATATCGTTTTGTACCTCTTTATAAAGATTATCACGTAATGGCTCATAATCAGCCACCAAGTCATTCTGAAGATAGAGCTCAAGTTTGTATCGGTTTTCTTCTTGAAGAAGCGCCCTTGCCTTCTCAATACCCACTAACAGTTTTTTACCTTTATCCAGAGCCTGCCAGTTTTCGCTAACATTGTTGAGTGATTTTTCATTGTTATAATATTGAATAAAGTTATTCGTGAAAGTTTCAAGTTTCTGTAGATGCTGTAAACCGTCATCCCAGGTTTTACTACCTATCTGAACTTGGTATAAGGGACGAATATAGTCACGATTCAATTCGAGAATCATATCATCGACCTTATGAATTGTCGCAACACGTTGGTTTATATCATGCAACGCCATTCTATTATTATTCAGTGCATTAGCACTAAAAATCCCCACTACCAAAAGAATAGTTAACGGAATCAGAATCAACATACTAATACGTCGTGACACCGTTTGATTCTCTAGAAAGCTGGCTCGTTTTTTTATTATATCGCTCATCTTTATTCCCCCTTTAATTAGTTTGACTGTGCTACTTGCATATTTAACAAGGCATTCCAGTTAGAATCTTTCAATGGCACCCATTTATTCTTTAATAATTTCGTGAGTACAACCAAATCGGAACCTTGGTTATCATCACTGAAGTCCATCTCTAAGCCACCAAGGTCGAACTTATTTCCTTTGAATGCTGCTATCAAATTTTCACGTGTAATTGGCTTGTCTGCGTTATTTTTCTTTGTATCGCTAGATGCATCAGATGTTCCTTGTGGTGAGTTTATCTGCCTTAAACCATGCAGAAGCAATTTACCAACGATATAACCTTCCTGAGATACATGACCATACTCTTTACCCAAAGCGTTACGTGCTTCTTTTACAATAGGCAAGTTACTATCTCCCAGTGGAACTACTTGAGTCATAATAACCTTATCACTGACTCCAAATTTCTTTAGGGTACTAGCAAGTGTTTCTGCACCTGTAAATGATACGGCACTATAAACCCATGGTTCGTTTTTACTCTTCGCATAGGCAATAAAACGAGAAACAGAGTCATAAGCGCCAACTGTCACCACAAGACGACAGGAAGCTCCTTGTTTTCGCTCCCATAATTTTAATGAGTCATAGCCCGCACGAGCAGTAAACGTATTTCGAGCATATACACCTACAGGGCCCATACCATTTCGCTTAGGTCTATTTCCCTCCATTTTAAGGATTTTATCGAGCGCCTTGATGCTATTACCTGAATTACTCGCATTATCTAGTGCTTTGCGAATGCCTTTAATACCTGCCATACCATAAGCATCATTTTGAACATAAGCACATATACCTTCGGGCCGAACGCCTTGTTTCAGCGCAGCATCAATAACCGCCTTGGTTTCTTGTACATAACTGGCTCGATAATTAATGATATTATCACTTCCATTACGCAATAAACCTGCTCCAGTAAAAAAGCCAATAGCGGGGATTTTATTATCTTCCAAGATAGGCAAAGCAACCTTTGCAGTAGGGGTTCCAACATTCCCAGCAAATAAAAATACTTTTTCTTGCACCAGTTTATTAGTGGACTCTTTAGTTTTTGTAGGATTATAAGAGTCATTGAGCGTAACAAAATTAATTTTTTTACCTGCTACCGTTTGGTCTTTTATGGCCGCTTCGATCCCAGCCTTCATACCCAAACCCAGGCGACTGGAACGTCCCTCCAAGTCCATGACTCCACCAATGGTGATTTCAGACTTGTTAACACCATCTTCAGAACTAGCAATGCTTGGTAGTGCTTGGGCAAGTATTAACAACGATAACTTCCCAATGGTCAAAATATGTCTTTTTTTGTTATTCATTCTTTTTCCTATCTCTGGTTTTATATTGGAGTTTTTCTAAGAATTTTTTTGATAGCATCCGCCGTTCTTATTACTACAAGAAGCATTTGCACAAAAAATAAGGCGAGCAGCAAGACTAGAAATTGAGAATTTTCCTGGAAACTGGCAACTAACTAAAAACTTCTAACGCCTTTCTTGAAAAAACCCAAAAAAATATTTATATTTGTGTATATCTAAGTTTTTTCAGCAATTCTGAATGATCTACTTCATAAACAGTAACAGTTTTATTTTTCATTATGTTAGCGAGCCAGCTAGGTGACTTATCAGGTGATTTTTCAATCACATAATCATCTTTAAACATCACTTCTGGAAGCCGGTCAATCATAAGCGCGATAGGAGAATGGTTTCTATGATCTAGTATAATAAGCTTGTTTTTTTTAGGAGATGCATCTATCCCTGTTTTTAGGAAAGCATGCATATTTACCACAGGCATGATAACCCCTCTAACACTTATAACCCCTGAACACCATTCAGGAGCATAAGGCATTGCATTAATAGTATGCTCATGCAGGTTTTCCACCTTGATATCGTCTTCCAACAGAAATTTAAATAACCCCACAGTATAAAAAAAACGGTATTTCTTATAAACACCGCCTTCCTCTCTTCTTGACTGCTTAATAAAGTCCAAATTATTTTCGTTAAAACCTATCGTTGAATCAATGGAATTCATTTCTGCAACACTCATTTACGACTCCATCTTATTATTAGTATCTTGCACCTACAACCTAGCATATTGACACAAAAAATATAAATCATAAGAAAACGCATCTATTATCTAAATAAACCTACATTCTCATGGTATATTTTTTATAAAAACCGTTATGCTAACAACTAGAAAGAAGCTACTTTATCTAGTACATCGGCATCTTCAAAAGGTTTCACAATATAATCTGTAGCGCCTAATTGCTTAGCCCATTGTTTATCGACAGGGTTTGATTTACTAGAAACCATAATAACGGGAGTATTTGATAGCAAAGGGTTTTTCCTAATTGTTCTACAAGCTTTATAACCATCCCCATTTGCCATAATAATATCAAGCATAATCATATCTGGTTTGAGTTTTTCGCTTAATTCAATTGCCATATTGCCAGAGTCTGCTGTAATCGTCAGATACCCAGCTGATTCAAGTATGGATTTCAGATGTAACAATTGAGTTTCTGAATCATCGGCAATGAGAATAGTTTGTTGAGGCATTTTCCAGATCCTTTTATTTTTATAATTTGCTAGATGGACTATATAGTCGGACGAATATACAAAAAATGACCGATGAATGGAATAATATTACGACAGATGGTTTGTAGCTGAATGGTCAGAGTTTTTCATGGCTCTACACCATGCTCCTAATGCCAGCATAGTGACCTCCAGGATGAACAAGCCCCCTATTTTTGCTAATGA
>CACVAY010000006.1 GCA_902727985.1 uncultured Thiotrichaceae bacterium
CCCGTATTTTGCATACCCGCAGAAATACCTGCCATCGTCACCATCAAGGCTTTTTCCATGCGATTATCAGGTTTGTTGCGATCACGATGCAGCAATTCTGCCTGTAAATAATGCAAGGGGTCGATGTAGGGATTACGTAAATCCAGCGCTTGTTTGAGTATCGGGCTTTGTTCTAAGAGTTGATCAATTTGCTTCACTTCCAGCACCATGTCGACAGCCGTTTGCAAGCGCGTTCGCAGGTTTTCTCCGAGTGCTTTTAGCTCATCTGGAACTAAGCGTGTCTCATAATATTGGGCGATATCAGCATCTGTTTTAGAGAGCACCATTTCTAGCATATCGGTGTATGAGGTGAAGAAGGGCCATTGCTCATACATCTCGTGCAAATTATCAAGATTACCTTCCTCAATCGCCTTACCCAAAGCAGCCTCTGAACCCAGCCAGGCGGGAAGCATGAGGCGGATTTGTGTCCATGCGAATATCCATGGAATAGCGCGCAAGCTTTCGACGCCTCCATCAGCCTTGCGTTTTGCGGGTCGAGAGCCTAGCGGTAATTTCGCGAGTTCTTGTTCTGGTGTGCCAGAACGGAAGTAGGGTACAAATGCTGGATCTTCACGCACGATGGAGCGATAAGCTTCAAAGCCAGCTTGTGCCAAACTTTCCATTTGCTCCTGCCATTCCTTTTTAGGAGCGGGTGAGGGGGAAAGTGTTGCTTCTAAAACGGCTTCGGTATAAAGCTCAAGATTACGCACGGCAATCTCTGGAATACCGAATTTAAAGCGAATCATTTCGCCT
Source organism: uncultured Thiotrichaceae bacterium (assembly GCA_902727985.1). Taxonomy (GTDB): domain Bacteria; phylum Pseudomonadota; class Gammaproteobacteria; order Thiotrichales; family Thiotrichaceae; genus HyVt-477. Next base: position 793 of record CACVAY010000006.1, read on the forward strand.
TGTTCGGTAACCCGCAAACCATGATCTACAGAGCCTGGCGGTTGTGAAAGAATCGCGGTATGGCTAGGGCCGCCACCACGTCCGACTGTGCCGCCACGCCCATGGAAGAGGGTGAGTTGAACCTGATGCTGCTTACACAATGTGGTGAGTTTTTCCTGGGTCTTATATTGCCCCCAAACAGCGGCAATTTGTCCGGCATCTTTTGAAGAATCGGAGTAACCAATCATCACTTCTTGGTGACCTTGCGTGTATTGCTTGTACCAATCTGTACTGAGCAATGCATCGATACATTCGTGTGCATTTTCCAAATCTGCCAAAGTTTCAAATAAGGGGACTACGCGCATATTGTGTTTAATACCCATTTCGCGCAGAAGCAAGATGACAGATAACACGTCAGAGGGTTGGCTCGCCATGGATATAACATAAGAGCCAAGTGTCGATGGAGAGGCCTGTGCGACAATCTTGCACGTATTTAATACTTCTTGGACGCTTTCTGATGGCTGCCAATCAATCGGAATCAGTGGGCGTTTACTCTGTAATTCTTTAATGAGATAAGACTGTCGTCCTGTTTCGGTCCAGCCTGAGTATGAGCCTAAGCCGTAGTATTCAAAGAGCTCTTCAAAGACCTCAGCATGTCGATCTGAATTCTGGCGAATATCCAGTTTTACCAAACTGATGCCAAAGCATGAGATGCGTCGTAAGGTATCTTCTAATGGGCCTTTGGCAATAACTTCCATACCACATTCAATGAGTGAGCGATGGCAAAGCATCAGCGGTTCAAGCAAGTCATCTGTGCTTAAGATAACGTTACTTGCCGCGGTAACTTTGCCTTGTAGTTTCTTCTCAATACAGCTTTTAGTGTTGTTTAAACGTTTTTTCAGTTTGCCTAATATTTTACGATAGGGTTCTGATGCATTATCGCCTGCTACTTTACGGAGTTCATCGCTGCATTCGTACATAGATAATTCCATGCGCAGTTGATCGATGTCTCTTAGATACAAATCAGCGGCCATCCAACGAGATAAGAGCAACACTTCTTTCGTCACTTCGTGGGTAACATTCGGGTTGCCATCACGATCTCCACCCATCCACGAAGCAAATTTGATGGGGCAACAATTTAGCGGTAGTGAAAAGCCAAGTTCTTCTTGAATTTGTGTGTCGAGTCCTCGGAGAAATTGTGGAATGGCGCTCCAGAGTGAGTTTTCAATGACAGCAAATCCCCATTTAGCTTCGTCAACAGGAGTAGGACGGTTTTGGCGGATTTCATTGGTATGCCAAATCTGGCTAATTAACTGGTCAAGTCGATCATGTTTACCTTCGTTACTTTGATCGGTTTCGCGTAAACATTCGGTAATCGCATTGTATTTTTGGATTAAGGTACGGCGATTAATTTCTGTTGGGTGTGCGGTTAACACTAACTCGACATTCATTTGCGTGAAGGTATGGAGTATTGTCTCATTCTCAATACCTTCTTGCTTGAGCTTCTTCAGCACTTCGATCAGTGAATTCTCAGCGTTATGGTCAGCTAGGTCGTATTGTCGAATCCGATGATATTCTTCGGCAATATTGGCGAGGTTAAGGAATTGTGTAAAAGACCGTGCAACGGGTAAAACATCGTCGTCACTTAAGGCGGCCAGCTCAGCTAATAACTTATCATCATCTACGATGTTTTCGTTGTTGCGTCCTTCTTTCGCAAGGTGTCGGATACGTTCAATTTTTTCCAGAAAGTCTTCACCTAAATGATTGGTAATGGTTTTACCAAGGCAAGATCCTAGCAAACGAACATCGTCACGTAGGTTTTGATTGATGACTGTCATGGTGTGCCCTCTTGTGAGTTTTTGGACGATCAAAGAAAACAGGTGGAATTAGAAAAAAGAGTGCTGTTTGTGATCGTTGCTTATTGTTGAGTCTTCAAAGGAAGCTCTGATCAAGTTGTTTGATTAGGCTGATACAAAATAATCGAAGTTTGATCAGAGCTTTCTTAATCATAGTCTGTTGTGTAAAAGAATATCAAAGGTGATAGGAATTGTAATACTTACTATAAATCTGATTGTAGAGTGAATTGGGGGATGCGGACGTAACATGAGCTCCTACTGTCCTTAACAACTCACAGGTTGTGTCTGGTTTAGTGGGTTCAATTAATTTGCATGGAAATGTCAGCAATGAAAACAATAAATGTCTCAGAATACGGCATACGAGATGTCTCTGAAATCCTCTACAACCCTTCTTTTGATGAGTTGTATGCAGAGGAAACACGATCTGATCTAGAGGGGTATGAGAAAGGGGTTGTTACCGATACGGGAGCGGTTGCGGTCGATACTGGGATTTTTACTGGGCGTTCTCCAAAAGATAAATATATTGTTCGCGACGATACAACACGGGATAATTTTTGGTGGTCGGATCAGGGTAAAAATGACAACCATCCCATTACTCCTGAACAGTGGGAGCACTTTGAGACTTTAGTCACTGGTGAGCTGTCTGGTAAACGTTTGTTTATTATCGATGCTTATTGTGGGGCGAATGAAAATACACGTTTAAGCGTGCGTTTTATTACGACCGTGGCATGGCAAGCGCATTTTGTGAAGAACATGTTTATTCGTCCGAGTGAGGAAGAATTAGAAACTTTCGAGCCTGATTTTATTGTGATGAATGGCGCACAGGTAACCAATCCAAATTGGGAAGAGCAGGGGCTGAACTCTGAGAATTTTGTTGCCTTTAATCTGACTAAACGCATTCAACTTATCGGTGGTACTTGGTACGGTGGTGAGATGAAGAAAGGCTTGTTCTCAATTATGAACTACCTGCTTCCACTGAGTGGCATTGCTTCTATGCATTGTTCTGCGAATGTGGGTAAAAAGGGTGATACGGCTATCTTCTTTGGTTTGTCGGGTACAGGTAAAACAACATTATCTACGGATCCTGAGCGCGCATTGATTGGTGATGATGAACACGGTTGGGATGATGACGGTATCTTCAATTTTGAGGGCGGCTGTTATGCCAAAACCATCAATCTTGATCCTGAGGCAGAACCAGAGATTTATCAAGCTATCCGTCGCGATGCCTTGCTAGAAAATGTCGTTGTCCGTGATGATAAGTCGATTGATTTCTCGGATAACTCAAAAACTGAAAATACGCGTGTTTCTTACCCGATTGAGCATATTGAAAATATCGTAAGACCTCACTCGAAAGGTGGGCCAGCAACAAAAGTAATTTTCTTATCCGCTGATGCCTTTGGTGTTTTACCTCCGGTGTCTTTATTGACGCCTGAACAAACCCAATATCATTTCTTGTCTGGATTTACCGCTAAATTAGCGGGTACAGAGCGGGGGGTTTCTGAGCCAACGCCTACTTTCTCAGCTTGTTTTGGTGCGGCATTCTTGTCATTACACCCGAGTAAATACGCAGCAACATTGATTAAGCGTATGCAGGAATCAGGTGCGCAAGCTTATTTGGTGAACACCGGTTGGAATGGTACTGGAAAACGTATTTCTATTAAGGATACGCGTGCAATTATTCATGCCATTCTTGATGGCTCTATTGAAGATACAGATACACAAAAGATTCCCTACTTTGATCTGAAAGTGCCGCTATTACTTCCTGATGTTGCCACCAATATTTTAGACCCTCGTGATACCTATGAGGATATGGATGAATGGAAAGCAAAAGCTCAGGATTTAGCGAAGTTATTTGTGGCGAATTTTGAGCAATATACAGATACTGATGAAGGTAAAGCATTGCTGGTTGCTTCTCCGCAATTGAGCTAAACCCTATATTAGGTGGGGGAAGCCATTTTTTATCGTAAAGAATATTGTTGAGCATTTTTTTTTCATCTATATCATGAAACAATAGATGATCAAATAATGACAAATAATGACAAATAAAGAGTGGCTTATGACGCAATATGATGTTTTTAACGGCGATGCTGATGGTATTTGTGCCCTAATTCAGCACCGTTTAGCAAACCCCGCAGATTCTGAACTAGTGACTGGTGTAAAGCGAGATATCGCTTTACTGAACAGAGTTGCTGCTACCGAAGGTGATCAAGTCACAGTGCTTGATATTTCCATGGATAAAAATACCGAGGGCTTAGACAAGCTATTGTCCGCAGGGGCTAGTGTTTTTTACGTGGATCATCATCTTGCTAGCAATATTCCTGACCACCCAGCACTTGAAGCGATTATCGACACATCTGCTGATACCTGTACCAGTTTATTGATGGATGATTACTTGCAGGGGCAATACCGAGAATGGGCGGTGGTTGCAGCGTTTGGCGATAATATGTTGCAAAGTGCAATTAAGAGAGCCAAAAGTTTAGCCATTAGTGAACAAGAGTTGGAGCAACTAAAGCGTTTAGGAATTAGCATTAATTATAATGGTTATGGAAGTAGTCTGGATGATCTGCATTTTCATCCTGCTCAGCTGTATCAAGCGATGGTTGCTTATACCTCTCCCTTTGATTTTATCAATGACACATCTTCGCATTATCAGACGTTACAAGCTGGCTATGATGATGACATGCAGAAAACCACCTCCTTGAAGCCGACGATAGAAAAAACACATATGGCTGTGTATCAACTGCCGAACGAAGTCTGGGTGAGAAGAGTCAGTGGCGTGTTTGGTAATCAACTAGCGAACCAGTATCCAGAACGAGCCCATGCCATTATTACGCCACATGTCGAAGATGGCTATGTGGTGAGTGTGCGTGCACCATTGAATAACCTGGATCATGCGGGAGAGCTTTGTAAACAATTCCCTACAGGTGGTGGCCGCAAGGGTGCAGCTGGCATTAATCAATTAGCTGAATCTGATGTGGATGCGTTTATTGAGTTGTTTGATAAGACTTACCGCTGAGTTGAAATAGCCTGGCTCTATGTATGTTTAGGCTTTGCTAGAAACCCATTGCTTTCTTAACGGGTATCTTTTACGGTCATAATTAATCCCAAAAACAGATACTCAATCATGAAAATTTTAGTTCGTAATTTGTCTCGCTCAGTCACCGAAGCTGAACTCAAAACGATATTTGAAGCATTCGGTACCGTTCAGTCTTGTACTTTGGTTATGGATAAGAAAACGGGAGGCTCAAAAGGCTTTGGTTTTGTTGCAATGCCTAAAGTGGGCGAGGCGAAAGCGGCTATTAAATCCCTGAATGGCAAGAAAGTTGGGGATGAGAAAATGCGGGTAAAAAAGGCTGAGGATAGACCCGAAACAGCTCCTAAACGTATGGGGGAGACTGTGCCAGAAAGCACTGAAACAGAGGCTGGATCAGAAGAAATAGTCTCAGCAGAAAAGGTGCAGGTGGAAGCAAAGCCCCAAGAAAAATTAGCGCAGAAATCTCAAAAGCATAACCCCTATGGTAAATCAAAACGCTGATTAGTCAGTTGCTCAGCGTATTTAACTGATTGTATGATCAGAGTTTGGTGGCAACTGCCGCTTCGGCAAAGGTTGCCATCTGATTATGCAGCGCACAGGCGTTACGCATCATCGGAACAGCCATCGCTGCTCCTGTTCCTTCCCCTAGTCGCATATCCAAATCAAGCAAGGCCTCTTGCTGAAGTAATTCCAAAACTTTGCGATGCCCTTGTTCAGCAGAAATATGCGAGAAAAATAACCAGTCATTCACTTCAGAATGAATACGTACTGCATACAACGCTGCAACAGTGCTAATAAACCCATCAACCAATATAGGTAAGCCTTGTTGTGCAGCGGCAATGTATGCTCCTGTCATGGCGGCAATCTCAAATCCGCCAACGCAACGTAACCACTCCAGAGCATCATTACCACAGTGTTGATGTTTGTTGAGTATGCTTTGAATGACAGTCGCTTTATGGTGAATAGCATCGGCATCTAATCCTGTGCCAGCCCCCGTAGCTTGTGTTGGTGTTAAATCGAGCAACGCACAATAGAGGGCTGTAGCCGCAGTGGTATTACCAATACCCATTTCCCCAGCGATAAACAGCTCTACTTTATGATGAATAGCACGATCAATGCAGTCGCGGCCAGTTTGCAAAGCCATAGTCAGTTGTGCGGTTTGCATCGCCGCTTCCAAGGTACTATTAGCTGTGCCACGTCCTGCTTTTTGGCTGATCAGTGTAGGATGTTTCGCGATATCGGATTTTACACCAACATCAACAACTTCCAAGCTGGCGTTCAGTTCATTGGCAAGTACATTAATCGCCGCACCGCCTTGTAAGAAGTTGTGAACCATTTGCGCGGTGACTGCTTGCGGGAATGCTGAGACACCCTCATCAACGAGGCCATGATCCGCAGCAAATACGGTAATGGCAATAGTGTCTAAGGATGGCTGTTCACTTTGCTGTAAATGGCTAAGGCGAATGGCGATCGATTCCAGTTTTCCCAGTGCACCAAGTGGTTTTGTGAGTTGCGCTTGACGTGCTTTGGCAAATGTCTCAAATCGTGAGTCCAGTTTGGGGCAGGGGGAGAGTATCCAATCCATCAGGTTTCCTTAACGGTGAGAGGCAATCCTGCCACCATGAGTCGTACGTTATTCACTGCTTGTGCTGTTTTTTGGTGTAAACGTCCAGCTTCGTCAACAAAATCACGGCTTAATTTCCCCATGGGAATAATGCCCATACCTACTTCGTTACTAACCAAAATAATGTCTCCAGGCAAACCCGGTAAGACGGTGAGGAATTCTTCAAACTCTTGTTGCATACGTAGCGGGTTTTCAAGCTCAAGCAGATTCATGACCCACATGGTCAGACAGTCAACTAACAGGCAATTATTCTCCGTGCTATGTTGTTGTAGGGCTTCTGCCAGCGCTAGCGGTGCTTCAAGTGTTTGCCAGTGTGACGGGCGATCTTGTTGATGATGTTGTATTCGCGACGCCATTTCTTCATCCAGAGCTTGTGCGGTGGCGATGTAGCAAACGGGCTTTTCAGATTGCAGTGCCAGTTGCTCGGCATAGCCACTCTTTCCAGAACGTGCGCCGCCAAGAATCAACCAAGATGAAGCGGTGCGATGATTTGTGCCTGCGATCATGAGCTTATGTTGATTCATTAGAGAGAGCGTGTGAGATTGGGCGCATCATAGAGGTAAAATTAGAACTTTTCTACCTTAGATATTTCCTTATATTCAGCATACGCTGAAAACTGTTTATGAAAAACTCCTCTTGATATTACGGCTTTGCACTACACTTTTAAGAGGAGAGTTCTGACTGACAACGATGCACGATTGAAGATGTGCTGTGCTCAGAAATCACCTAATATTTTATAAGGAGTGACTGTGGAATATAAAGATTATTACGAGACCTTGGGACTCGCCAGAGATGCTTCACAAGACGATATTAAACGTGCTTACCGGAAATTTGCACGCAAATATCACCCCGATGTGAGCAAGGAAGCAGATGCTGAAACGCAATTTAAAGCCGTCGGTGAGGCTTATGAGGTACTGAAAGACCCTGAAAAGCGTGAAGCCTATGATCAGCTTGGTGCGAACTGGAAAGATGGCCAGCAAGGCTTTGAACCGCCACCTGATTGGGAGCAACAGTTTGATTTTGGCGGTGGTGGCTATACGCAAGGTGGTAGTACGCATGACTTCAGTAGCTTTTTTGACGATTTGTTTGGTGGTGCGCAAAGCCATGGTGGGTCTTATTATCAAAGTTCAAGAGGCGGTGGCTTCCCGTCCAAGGGTGAAAACGTACGCGCTAAAGTTATGATTGACCTTGAAGATTCAATCAATGGTGAAGTCCGTTCGTTTTCATTGCATATGCCTGAAATGGATCAAAGCGGGCAGATGGTTAGTAAACTGCGTACCTTGAAAGTGAAGATTCCGAAAGGCATCAAGGAAGGGCAAACCATTCGTTTAAGCAAGCAAGGTAATCAAGGTGCTGGAGGCGGCGAACGCGGTGACTTATTGCTAGAGGTGGTCTTTAACACGCATCGCTTGTATACGATTGATGGCAAAGATATTTACCTCAACTTGCCTGTTGCACCATGGGAGGCATCATTGGGGGGCAAAGTATCCGTGCCAACGCCTTTCGGTAATGTGGAGATGAAGATTCCGGAAAGTTCTCAACAAGGGCGGAAGTTACGTCTTAAGGGACGCGGTTTGCCCGGGAAAGGTGCAGGAGATTTTTATGTGGTCTTACAAATCATGTTGCCTCCAGTTTCTGACCCTAAAGTGAAAGCCTTTAACGAAAAAATGCGGGATGAATTGGATTTTGATCCACGGAGTTATTTGTTCCAAGGAGAGTAGAATAATGAGTTCAAGAACTGGTCCTGTTTTATCGGGATATATTTTTGAAGAAGAAGCCATGTTGTCATTGTCTGAACTGTGCCAGAGTTGTCAGATGCCCGCCGAGATGCTGGTTAAGCTGGTGGAGTATGGCATTATTACACCGGAGGGCAATGCTGTGCGCGACCAGCAAGCTCATCAATGGCTATTTCAGCGTAGTGAGATGATTCGTGCGGATAAGGCGTTTCGTATGGAGCGCGATCTCGGCATCAATTTTGCGGGGATTGCATTGGTGATGGACTTGCTGGTAGAGGTAGATGATTTACGTCAACAGGTCTATCAAATGCGCATCGCTGATCAGTCAGCGAATTAAGAATTGATGAAGTTCGCGATGGGTAGCAAGATGCCATGAGCTTTAGGAAAAAGGTGACTTGCGGTGTTAAATGATTCTTATTGATAAATAGGACTAAAAAGTAAAAGGACACTTGCTTTTTCACTGTAAATTGTCCTAACCTTCATCATCAAAATTCTCTTGATGGCGCGCCCGTCAATCTTATACTTGCTTAAAACACTATACGTAACCCAAGGAAATAGTTATGGAACACATGCTACCAGAATTACCCTATGCAAAAGATGCACTTGAGCCACATATCTCAGTTGAAACTCTAGAGTTTCATCACGACAAGCATCATCAAACCTATGTAACAAACCTAAACAACCTCATTCAAAACACTGAGTTTGCAGATAAATCATTAGAAGAGATCGTAACGTCTGCACCTGCTGGCGGCGTTTTCAACAACGCGGCACAGGTTTGGAATCACACGTTCTACTTCAACTGTCTTGGTCCTAATGCAGGTGGCGAGCCTACAGGCGCAGTTGCTGATGCAATCAATGAGGCTTTCGGTTCGTTTGCAGACTTCAAAGAGAAGTTCTCAACATCTGCAATCACTAACTTCGGTTCTGGTTGGACGTGGTTAGTCAAGAATGCTGACGGTGCACTTGAAATCGTTAACACAAGCAATGCTGGTTGCCCGCTAACAGATGGTGTTACACCAGTACTTACTATCGACGTGTGGGAACATGCTTACTACGTAGATAAGCGTAATGCACGTCCTGCATACGTTGCTTCATTCTGGGATCTTGTAAACTGGGATTTCGTAAACAGCAATATGTAATATGTGCTGATGTAAGTCTCACTTAGGTGGGGCTTATACAAAAGGCAGCCTTTATGGCTGCCTTTTTTGTGTCTGTTATTTT
>CACVAY010000007.1 GCA_902727985.1 uncultured Thiotrichaceae bacterium
GATTCCAGCAGGGAACGCCATTTTTCCTATTTCTGGGCAACAGAACTTCCACCCATATAACGCTGCTTCACTGCCTGCGCTAGCTGATGTACTGCCATCGCATATTTGCTACTGTGATTATAACGGGTAATGACATAGAAGTTATGACCACCAAGCCACACTTCTTCGCCATGATTGGTACTTAAGCGAACTAAACGAACAGGCTGATCAATATCTCCGCCCGCTGTAATTCCAAGGTTCTGCAAACGACTCAAGCGATGCTTGTGCTTATAACCCCAAGAGAGAGACTTATACTTCGAGCTCATAGCTGTAGCAGGCACAACGACCTTGCCACCAGTACGCCAGCCATGTTTCTTGAAATAGTTCGCAACACTACCTATTGCATCAACAGGATCCCATAAGTTACGTACACCATTCCGGTTGAAATCTACTGACAGGGGTTTAAAGTTACTCGGCATAAATTGACCAAGACCCAACGCTCCAGCTGTCGAGCCCATCACTTGATAGGGATTCAAACCCTCACTACGCGCCATCAACAAGAACTTCTCTAATTCATTAGTAAAAAACTTACTACGGCGTGAAGGAATAAATGCTTTGGTAGATAAGGCATCGATAGCACGATGCTTACCAACATTACCACCATAAATTGTTTCAACCCCTAGAATACCTACAATATACTCAGCTGGAACGCCATACTGACGCTCTGCTTGTTCTAATTGATGTCGGTATTTACGCCAAAATTGCGCACCTTCATTGATATGCCGAGAGGTTAGAAAAAAGCTACGATAACGTGTCCAACTTCCTTTACGTGACCCCTTCTTCGTTCTTTTTCTTAAGGGTTTCACATAGAGCCCCGTATCACGGGCATTGGAAAACAGCTTATTCAAATAGCTTTGATCCATTCCATACTCGCGTGACATTCTTTGAATGAATTGTTGTGCATGAGGATTAGATGCAAAATCCCCTGTTAATGCATAATTACCGTTTTCACGCCATGCTTTTCTTTGCACCTTGGGAGCGGCTTGCATTCTAACAACGGGTTTTCGCACTTGCTGCACCCGCTTTTTCGCAACCACTTTTGGGGGGGAAATTTGAACGGGCTTTGCGACTATTTTTTTCTGAGGCGGTGTCCGTACGACGGGAGGTGCTTGAATGGGTTTTACTTCAGATTTAGCAATAACAACAGGTTTTGCTTCTGGTATTGGCGGACTAGAACAACCTACCATCAAAGATACTGCAAGAAACACAGGCAAAAAAGTACTACGAATAGAAAACCTTATCATAAAGAAGCCAACCCCAGTTAGATCAATTTTCGAGAGCCACATAAGAGCTGCGACACATGAATAAACTCAGCGCTCAAAAACACAACAGTAGTAGCATGCATTCAAGCGAATGATTTAGAACCATTTACAGACTACTTTGCCAGTGACACTCTGAATAAGCCATGAATAAACATAATAGAAAAGGAGTATGCTATTTTTTCTGCGCGTAACACTATCTAAGAAGCATGCAACTAAGGCGGGCTTTAAAGTTGGCATATTAATACACTACGACCACAAGCCGTAAACAAAAATCCTACTGCGATATAACGATGAATAATGCCTAATTATCGAGATGCATCATGTTACCCATCTCTTCAAAAATCGGAGGAAATTGATTCGTAACAGCATCACCGACCGTGACCGGATCAGGTGTACTTAATGAAGGGGCACGCCATCCGCCAGGCATTCTGCCAATATCAAAAGGCCCATTAATCATACCATCCCACATATCGCTGGTCATACCCGTATAGAAATCAGGCCAAATATGTCGTTCATCCCCCCAAGCATTTTTACCACCCGAGTTCTGTTGCTGTGGAAAAAAAGGCATGGCTGAACTATTCCAGGGATAAAAGTTAGAGTTACTTTTAAAAGGATTTGAAAAATTATTATTGCTGAACATGTCAGTTGGGGAGAATGAGTTACCAAATGGGTTCATTCTTGAAAACTGCATATTATTGGGTGTACCGAAATTCATAGGCTGAGCAGAACGATAAGGTGCTCCAGCATATGGATTATTGTAATTAGGATAAGCATTGGTTCTAGGTACAGATACTGGCCGATAAATGTTCGTTACTGGATAGTAGTACACTGGATTTTGCTGTGGTGCTACAAAAGGATTCATTGGAGGAAACTGATCTGCAGACACAGCAGTTGTAAGAGTTAAACCAAATACTCCAACGATCAAATATATTTTTTTACTTTTTATGAAGTTGTTTAGCATTATACAAGTACCTTAATAAGAATCTTTTTCCTCAGCCTTCAACAATAACAACTAAGGAGTGAACAGCAACTATATCAAACAATGAAATCACATCTCTATTCAACATACGAATACAACCATGAGATGCAGGGGCACCTAAACGCCATTCTTCATTGGTGCCATGTATATAAATATAGCGCTCGAAAGAATCAACATTTCCACCCTTATTGAGGCCTTTTTCAAGCCCCTCAAGCCATATAATCCGACTTGTAATAGCATCTACCTCACTATACTCGCCATGAGCCAAAGAAGGTAAATATTCTCCCGTGCTTTTTCTGCCGACGAATCGCGTATAAATCGACGAACCTCCACCTATTTTTTGAGCAATTCGATGCACACCCAATGGCGTCTTTTCGCTACCAGATTGACACCCACTTCCATTACTCGCCGTTGAAATAACGAATTCATCAACAATCGAAGCATTATCTAGTAGATAGAGCCGCTGCTTCGCGATAGAAACCATGATGACGGGCATTGTGACCAATGACAAATATTGCCCATGCATTTCTGAACAATACGCCTGGAGTTTCTTACTTACAACCTCCATCATCAGAAATATAAACTACTCGGTATCCGACAAATCAATAGGCGAATGATCATGACACTCTGCTTTCGCAAAATCGTTCCGCTGCTCTTCCAATAAGGAGAAATACTCCTCTCCCTCACCCGTAACATAATCACCGGTAAACACCGAGCAATCGAACTTATCCAGAGAACTATTACCTTCTTTCACAGAATCAATTAAATCCTCTAAAGACAAATAAATCAGCTTATCAGCACCAATTGCAGTAGCAACTTCCTCTTCTGATCTATCATGAGCAATCAGCTCATTCGCCGCAGGCATATCAATACCATAAATATTAGGATAACGAATAGGAGGAGACGCTGAGGCAAAATACACTTTATTCGCTCCTGACATACGTGCCATATCAACAATTTCTTCAGAGGTCGTCCCGCGCACGATTGAATCATCCACCAGCAATACATTCTTACCTTCGAATTCCAAATCAATGGGGTTTAATTTTTGTCTGACTGATTTTTTACGCTGCGTTTGCCCAGGCATAATAAATGTTCGACCGATATAACGATTCTTGATGAACCCCTCTCGATACTTCACATCCAGTGTATTCGCTAACTCAGACGCAGAGGTTCGACTCGTGTCTGGAATGGCAATAACAACATCAATATCGTGATCAGGCCACTCATTAAGAATACGATCTGCCAGCTTATGCCCCATTCTCATCCGTGCTTTATGCACAAACACATCATCAATAATGGAATCAGGACGAGCAAAATAAACATACTCAAAAATACATGTATTATAGGAGGGGTTTTCAGCGCATTGCTGAGTATGCAATTTACCGTTTTCAGCAATATAAACAGCCTCACCCGGCTCCAGATCTCTAATTAGGTGATAACCCTGTGTCACCAATGCGACACTTTCAGAAGCTAGCATATACTCTAATTTGCCATCTTGTGTCTCACGTGCACCGTAACATAAAGGGCGGATACCATTCGGATCACGAAAACCCACCATGCCATCACGCGTAATCATAAGCACAACGGCGTAGGCACCTTTACAACGTCTATGCACACCAGCAACAGCGGAGAAAATATCCTCTTTGCTAACCTTATAAGAACCTTCTTTCGTTAACTCCTGCGCAAAGATATTTAACAGAACCTCAGAATCAGAATCGGTATTAATATGTCGACGGTCTTGCTCATATAACTCTCTCTTGAGTTGATCAGCATTCGTAAGGTTTCCATTATGTGCCAATGAAATACCATATGGAGAGTTCACATAAAAGGGTTGTGCTTCAGACGCAGATGATGAACCTGCTGTCGGATATCGAACATGCCCGACTCCCATATTCCCTTTCAGACGCTGCATATGCTGGGTCTGGAAAACATCTCTCACCAAACCATTACCACGTCGAATATAAAGACGCTTACCATCACTCGTAATAATACCAGCAGCATCTTGCCCACGATGTTGTAAAACAGTTAATGCATCATAAATAGATTGATTTACTGCTTCTTGGCCGACAACACCAACAATTCCACACATAGCAATTTACTCAGAGAACCAAAACAGGGGCGTATGATAACTCTTTCATAATCGATCATCTATGTAAAAGTTCAGGAATGGGCACGACCAAGATGTAATTGACGATGAGATAAAATTTAATAGTTTCTGAGCAAAGAAACAATCTGTGGAAAAACAGATGAAAAAGTCAGATTGTCAGATTGTCAGATTTTAGACGGCAATTGTCACTCTCCAACCACAATATCTGACAAAAGTTGTCGAAATATGACAGGAAATTCAGCAACAGAAAATTGGAGCCATCAAGAAGGTGAACTAGCTACACACCATAAATAATTGATAAATAAGAAAATGGGAGGTTTTATTTCATACTTTCCCAAAATTGGCACGGCAGTTGCAACTATTCAATCGTAACGAGTCAGAGCGAAAGGCGCTTAAGACAAACTACATACATAACAACATGGAAATAAAATAAGAATAATAATAATAATAATAAGAAAGGGCTGAAGGAACAGAATAACCCTAAAGAGATAAAAGCTAATAATAAAATAATAAAAGCAGAGTCTCAACAACGCTTACCCCCTGCTTACGGGCGGGGGAATTTTACTAAGATTTTAAGTTTTACCAGCAAGCCCCTAGAGGTTTTCGATCAAAAGTACTAAATATAAAAATAAGCTCTTTGACGTACCTCGATTTATGACTTTACCCTCGTCTTCGGACGGGGGACTTTTTTTAACAAGTCACTTTAAGTATAGTAACTAAGCTCAACAAAACATTCAATCCTTTTCTTCAATCCAATTCATTTGGATGGCTTCTAATATCTTCTCGTTTGACCCTTCCGGGTTGTCAACAAAGTTTTCCAGTGCACACACCCATGCATGCAAATCAGTAAATCTCACATATTGCGGATCAACATCAGGATGAGCCTCATCTAATTCAATGGCTATATCAAGCACATCAGTCCATTTCAAATCCATCACTTACTCCTTCTACTTCAGACGATTAATAACTAATGATTCTCAGATACCATATTAATGGTATATTTCGGCACTTCAATCACCAAGTCTTTATCAGCCACAAGTGCCTGACAACTTAATCGTGAATCAGGGTCTACACCCCACGCCTTATCTAAATAATCCTCTTCAAGATCAGTAGACTCTTCTAATGAATCCAAACCTTCACGCACATAAACATGACAAGTTGTACATGCGCAAGATTTTTCACACGCATGCTCAATGTGAATTCCATTTTTTAAAGCGGCATCACAGATACTGACACCTGACTCAGCAGTAAAAACTGCTCCTTCTGGGCACATTTCTTCATGTGGGAGAAAAATGATTTGAGGCATTACTTATGCTCCTGCAATAAGCTATTTACTAAATTCATCAACACTATGACCAGTCATAGCATCTTTGATACTACTATTCATACGGCGCTCTACATAAAACTCAGCCGCTTTTTCCATACGCTTCATAGAAGCCTTAATCGTATCCGCATCAGCACCAACCCTGGAACTATAAAGATCGGCTCGCGCTTCTAATAATATCTGTCTTTCATCGGTCGTCAATAACGCTTCACCATCTTTCTTGATAGCTGAATCCAAGGCCTCCATAACATGATCCGCTTCAACTTGCTGTTCTCGCAGACTTCTCGCTAACATATCTTCACGCGCATTATCCATGGAATCACGAATCATACCTTCGATTTCACTATCAGTCAGACCGTAGGATGGTTTTATTTCAATCGTCGACTTTGTGCCTGTTGATTCCTCTTCAGCACTCACATTCAACAAACCATCCGCATCGACTTGGAAAGTCACTTTGATACGCGCGACACCAGCAGTCATGGGAGGAATACCACGTAAGGTAAATTTACCCAATGAGCGATTCGCCTCTACTGTTTCTCGTTCACCTTGCAACACATGGATTGACATTGCAGTCTGACCATCTTTGTAAGTCGTAAACTCTTGAGCACGAGTAATAGGAATCGTGGTATTGCGCGTGATAACTTTTTCAACTAGGCCACCCATCATTTCCAAACCTAACGAAAGCGGGATGACGTCCAGTAACAACATATCACCATCAGGTTTATTGCCCGCTAATATGTCAGCTTGAATGGCAGCACCAATGGCAACCACTCGATCTGGGTCCAAATCAACCATTGGCTCGGTTTCAAAAAACTCCCCTACTTTTTGGCGAACAATCGGCATTCTCGTTGAACCACCAACCATCACAACATCCGTTATGTCAGATTTTTCTACTTCTGCATCTCGTAGCGCGCGTCGTGTTGCTAATAAGGTTTTCTTAATCAACCCCCCAACGAGTGACTCAAACTCATCACGAGAAAATTGGCTAAACCATCCTGCGAACTCTACTTCAACAGACTCCTGATCCGTCAATGCCTCTTTGATTCTGCGACTCTCTATAAGTGCCGTTTTTAATAAAACGGCATCTGTGCTTTTCGTATTGCCTGACTGTTCAAGCAACCATTCCGCAATAACATGATCAAAATCATCACCACCTAAGGCTGAATCACCACCAGTCGATAGTACTTCGAAAACACCTTTACTCAAACGCAGAACCGAAATATCAAAGGTACCGCCACCTAAGTCATAAACAGCAATAACACCTTCTACATTCTGATCGAGACCATAAGCAACGGCAGCAGCGGTAGGTTCATTCAATAAACGAAACACCTTAATATCTGCTAACTTAGCAGCATCACGAGTAGCCTGACGCTGCGCTTCATCGAAGTAAGCAGGAACAGTAATCACTGCCCCTGTTAATTCATCTCCTAAAGAAGCAATTGCCCGCGACTTCAGTGCTTTCAGAATCTCGGCAGAGGCTTCTATCGCAGTCACTTCACCCGCATCAATTTTTACTTTAGGGACAGCTGATTCTGTATCAGAAAACTCAAAAGGCAATTGCCCGCTCAAGCGCGAAACATCTTCTGTGCCACGCCCCATAAGACGCTTTACTGAAGATAATGTGTTGTTAGGGTCTGTTTTTTGAAATTGCTGAGCTTCCACCCCCACCAATACATCACCCTCTTTGGAATAATGCACAATAGAGGGCAGAAGGTGTTGCCCTGAATTATCAGGCAAGGTTTCAACATCACCGCTTCTAACGGTGGCAACTAATGAATTTGTCGTACCCAAATCAATACCAACTGCCAAGCGATGCTGATGCGGGGCAGTTGACATCCCAGGTTCAGAGATCTGTAATAGAGCCATAGAAATATACTAGATAAGTTCGTCTTCTAAACGTTCTTCGATACGCTGAATTTCTTCAATTATCCGCTCACAGAAACGCATTTTTAAAACGGCTTGTTTAGCCTCAGGCATGTTGCCACTGGCGTATGATGATTGAAAATCATTTTCCACATCCCCCCTTCTTGTGAGAATAATTTTGCGCAAATCATCCAATTCATCAAAAGGATCTGTTGCATTCTCAGCATTTTCAATGGATTCGCGAAGTTCCATTTGCTCCATAAGGTAGGCTGGGTCTTTAGATAAGTCAGTTTCGTCAGTAAAGTCAACACCATTCGATGCGAGCATATAACGCGCTCTTAAACGAGGGTTTTTTAAGGTATCTGAAGCCTCATTCACAAAGGCCGTTTGTTGCATGGAAATACGTTTTTCTTCATCACTGCCATTAACAAACTGGTCAGGATGGCACTCCGATTGAAGTGCACGAAAACGCGTTGCAAGTAAAGACGTATCTACTTCGAACTGATTAGGCAGTCCAAACAATTCAAAATAGTTACTTTTTAAGTCAATAGGCATGATTTTCCAGTGCTGGCTTATACAGTGAAACTTTCCCCGCAACCGCAGGAATCTTTTTCATTGGGGTTTACAAACTTAAAGCCTTCATTGAGCCCTTCTTTTGTATAGTCCACCTCAGTTCCATCAAGGTATACCAAACTTTTAGGGTCAATAATCACCTTCACACCACGATCCTCAAATACCTGATCGCCTTCATCCAAACCATCTGCAAACTCCATGACATAGGCCATTCCCGAACAACCTGTCGTTTTCACGCCCAAACGCAAACCTAAGCCTTTACCACGGTTTTCCAGAAATCGTCTTACACGGTCTGCTGCCGCATCTGTCATTGTTATTGCCATAATGAATTACTGCTTACTTTTGTAATCGTCAATTGCTGAACGAATTGCATCTTCAGCTAAAACCGAACAATGAACTTTTACAGGTGGAAGTTCAAGCTCTTCTGCAATATCAGTGTTCTTGATTTCTGATGCTTCGTCCAATGTTTTGCCTTTTACCCATTCGGTAAGAAGACTTGATGATGCAATGGCAGAACCACAGCCATAGGTTTTGAATTTTGCGTCTTCAATAACTCCGTTATCACTGACTTGAATCTGTAGACGCATTACATCGCCACATGCTGGAGCACCAACCATACCAGTACCAACATTTCCTGACTCTTTGTCCATCGTGCCAACATTGCGTGGATGTTCGTAGTGATCTACAACTTTTTCGCTATATGCCATGATTAAATCCTCTTCGTTTATACTTAATAATTAATGTGCGGCCCATTCGACTTGACTCAAGTCGACACCATCTTTGTACATATCCCACAATGGAGACAGATCCCGTAATTTTTCTACTGCTTGACGCGTTAAATCAATTGCGTAATCAACCTCTTCGATGGTTGTGAATCGACCAACACTAAAACGTAATGAACTATGCGCCAATTCATCGCTACGACCTAGGGCACGTAGAACATAACTTGGTTCCAAGCTAGCGCTTGTACAAGCAGAACCTGAAGAAACAGCGAGTTCCTTAATCGCCATCATCAAACTCTCACCTTCTACAAAGTTAAAACTGATATTCAAATTTCCTGCAACACGCTGGTCAAAATCACCGTTCACATAAACTTCTTCCATATCTTTGAATCCGTCATATAAACGATTACGCAACATCAAAGCTCTTTCATTATCAGAGGCCATTTCTTCTTTGGCGATACGGAACGCTTCACCCATACCCACAATTTGATGGGTTGCCAAAGTACCAGAACGCATACCTCGTTCATGACCTCCACCGTGCATTTCTGCTTCGATACGTACGCGAGGCTTACGTTGAACATATAGTGCCCCCATACCTTTAGGGCCATAAGTTTTATGTGCCGAGAAACTCATGAGATCTACTTTTAACTCAGATAAATCGATCGGCACCTTACCTGTACTTTGAGCTGCATCAACGTGGAAAATGATTTTATTTTCACGGCAAATTTCACCAATCTGCGCGATGTCTTGAATAACGCCAATTTCATTATTCACATGCATGATCGATACAATCGTTGTATCTTCACGGATAGCGCTTTTGAACACTTCCATATCTAGCAAGCCATTATCCATCGGATCAAGGTAAGTGACTTCGTAGCCTTCTCGCTCTAATTGACGACAGGTATCTAAAACCGCTTTATGCTCAGTCTTCAGCGTGATGATGTGCTTGCCACGACGTTGATTAAAGTGCGCCGCACCTTTGATAGCTAAGTTATTAGACTCAGTTGCACCACTCGTCCACACGATTTCACGTGGATCTGCATTGACTAAATCAGCAACCTGCTGACGAGCCAGCTTTACAGCATCATCTGACTGCCAACCAAATTCATGACTTCTCGATGCTGGATTACCAAACACGCCGTCTTTAGTTAAATACTGCATCATTTTTTCAGCAACACGCTCATCAACAGGTGTTGTTGCTGAGTAATCGAAATAAATTGGGGTCTTTAAAGTATTCATAACTATCCGTTTATTAATGATGTTCTTGAAATACAACCTGTTGGTTGATTTTCTTATCCTGCAAGGTGGAAATCGCGAGTACGTCACCACGCTCTTTCATATCTGCAAGTGAAATGTCTGATAAAAAACCTTGTATTTGTTGACTAAGGTCTGTCCACAGATCATGTGTCAAACAACGTTTGTGTCCTGAATCGCAGTTACTTGATCCTCCACAACGTGTCACATCAACATTCTCGTCAACTGCCATAATGATGTCAGAGATAGAAACATCTGCTGGGTCACGGCTCAATTTATAGCCCCCACCAGGCCCACGTAAACTTTCAACTAGTGTACTTTTACGAAGTTTCGAAAATAATTGCTCAAGGTAGGATAATGAGATGTCTTGACGTTGTGATATCTCAGAAAGAGAGACTGGCTGACCATCACTATGTAAAGCCAGATCCAGCATCGCTGTTACAGCATATCTTCCTTTTGTGCTTAGTTTCATATGTTCTGCTCTTCAGTGTTTGAGCGGATACTAGAATACCTGAGTATTTTGATCAAGTATTATTATGAATAATAGGGGATATGTTTAATGCGCGTCAGAAATGTACGCTAACCCTTATTTTTACTCTCTTTTGTAGAAGGTTTTTCGAAGCACCCTGCATCTAAATTTGGCAAAGGAGCATCATCCAACTCCCCTCCTAACTCCCTCACTTGATCACACAACGAATCAATTCGGTTTTCCATAAGGTGAATATGATCAAGCACACGATTCATCGTATTTGCAACAGGATCATCCATATCATCGCTAGCACCATAAGCATCAAATCCCATCTTTTGTGCTATAGCATTTCTACGTTTTTCTACATGAGCTCTTTGAACCACTTCCCTACCAGGGATACCAACAACAGTAGCCTCAACAGCAACATCTTTGATCACCACCGCATTGGAACCAATTCTTGCATTGGCGCTAACGGTAATAGGCCCAAGGATTTTTGCACCAGCACCAACGACGACATTATTTTCCAGGGTGGGGTGACGTTTTCCAGCTTTCCAGGAAGTACCACCTAATGTCACACCATGATACAAAGTACAATCATCCCCCACTTCAGCAGTCTCACCAATCACCACACCCATACCATGATCTATGAAGAAACGCCGCCCAAGCACCGCTCCCGGATGAATTTCGATCCCCGTAATAAAGCGTGAAACATTGGAAGTAAGCCTTGCCAGGAGCTTGAGTTTCTTATTCCACATGGCATGCGCCAGACGGTGCATCACGACAGCATGTACCCCCGGATAAGTCAGCAACACTTCAAAAATATTTCTAGCGGCAGGATCGCGATCAAAAACGCAATTCACATCTTCTTTTATACGATTAAACATGGAGTCTTGATACTTGATGGAGAGTCCCATCATTAAAACGCAATAACGTCATAAATGAAATGACTCGAATTACCTACTCGTTAAATCAACGGCAAGGCAAAAGGGCTCAGCTTATGAATATAAACGAGCATTTTCAACACAGCTTACGAGAAAGTTGCGTTACCTCTTTATCTATGAATTATTGTTAGCCGCAGCATTAGCCTGCATAGCATCATTAATTGTCCAGCCATAGGCACAATCAATTTCAACACGCACACGCATGAGACCATTTAGCCCTTCATTGAGAATAACGGACAATGGTGTTTTACGACGAAAACGACGATGCGGTTTTTGCAACCACAATACACGCATTTGATCGCTAAATGGGTAAGCTGTTCTTAACGCATCAGCGATCCCAACGATATGTTCAATGCGCTGAATCGTTTCTTTGGTTTGCGATAAGACTTTCTCACCTTTACGATATAAAGGTAGGTGACGATTCTTCACATCCGCACCAAGAATAGCAATCGTCTGTTCCGCAGAAAGACTCCACCCATCAAGATATTCAATCACTTGTCGCGTTAACATCTTCATTTCTTCATCGGTAAAATGTTCACTCATATCAAGACTCCGTATCTGACTTTTGGGTTTTCAAGCCCGTAATAGAGACAACATTCTCTCGATTTGGCTCATCGGTGAAACGGGGTCTATCCTGATTTTGTAGACCAGACTCTTTCGCTATTTCTTTCTCACGCACAGAAATAAGATCAAAACAAACGCGAATATCATCAATAGTTGATGATGAAAGAGGGGACTTCAGGGACGAATTTGCGGGGGTGACATCTTTAATAATGCTGCCAAGCGTCTTGCGCATTGCCATTAAAATACGTTTTTCAGTAGAAAATTGATGTTCAGACATAATGCCCTGCTCTAAAACATAAAACGCGATGGTAACATCTCCATAAATAGATGACCAATTACCCTAAATAGCGAGTATTAAGCACCTCATCTCACTCGCCCCATGCATTAGCATATTAAAAAATACTCAATTAATAATACTCATGGGAAATTAAATTTTTTTATATATAAATTAAACACTTAAGATTTTCTCTCTCACACCCACTCATCTTTTTATCTAAAGTCATTTAACAACCTCTTCGTTTTGTATTATATTTAACTTAAGAATGTCATCTGCGATGTTCGTGATCAAAGTCTGTTACACCCTTGAGCCTTAATGATATATCTCGGGGTCTGTCGAAAGTTTTGTGTGCATGGTCGCCCGTCGATAAGCCTAATTAACTTTTTGATGATCCCACTTGAACCTACCGGTTCAAGGTCCAAGACCCAGACACGGCATTGCGGAGACATTCATATCCCACCTTTTTGCCCTCTATTCATACGTTACTATCTTCTTAAGATCTCGACGTGCATAATTACTCCTTTTTAAACACCAAAAAAAGCATACAATTCTTATATGTTAAAGATATACAATAGCCTGAATAACCAAAAAGAAACCTTCACTCCCATTACGGATAATGTTGTTAATATGTATGTCTGCGGTATGACCGTTTATGACTACTGCCATCTAGGACATGCTCGCGTTATGGTCGTATTTGATAGCGTAGTTCGCTACTTAAGACACCAGGGGTATGACGTAAACTATGTACGCAATATCACTGATATTGACGATAAGATCATTCAACGCGCCAATGAAAACAATGAACCGTTCAATGAACTCACAGAACGCTTCATTGAGGCCATGCACGAAGACGAAAAATCTCTAGGCATTGTTCCACCCTCACTTGAGCCCCGTGCCACTGATCACATTGAAAACATTATTCAAATGATCGAAACATTAATTAAAAAAGGCTTTGCCTACAAAGCGGAGAATAATGATGTTTATTACTCAGTCTCTAAATTTGAAGGATACGGCAAACTATCAGGTCGCAATCTTGAAGACCTTAAAGCTGGCGAACGCATTGCTGTTGATAACGCCAAACAAGATCCACTCGATTTTGTTCTCTGGAAGTCAGCTAAACCCGACGAACCCCATTGGGATTCCCCTTGGGGTAAAGGCAGACCTGGCTGGCACATTGAATGCTCCGCCATGTCAACTCATCATCTAGGTAGCACATTCGATATTCATGGTGGCGGACATGATTTGCAATTCCCGCATCATGAAAATGAAATTGCTCAAAGCGAAGCCTGCACTGGCGAACACTTTGCAAATTACTGGATGCACAACGGCTTTATTCGCGTCAATGAAGAAAAAATGTCTAAATCTCTAGGTAACTTCTTCACCATACGCGACGTACTAAAATCATATAAAGGTGAAGAAATTCGCTATTACATCCTAACTAGCCAGTACCGCAGCCCACTTAATTACAGCACTGAGCAACTAGATAGCGCACATTCATCACTAGACCGCCTCTATACTTCAGTACGCGAACTCAACTTAGATAACGCCAAACCTTTGGCCGAAAGTGAATATGAAAAACAGTTTCATGCAGCCATGCAAGATGACTTTAATACCCCGATTGCACTCGCGGCGTTATTTGATTTAGCACGCGAAACGAACAAACTCCAGCAAGCTAACGACATCCCAGGCGCACTTGCAACAGGAGCACTGCTAAAACAGCTCGCCAATATTCTTGGGTTATTGGAACAAAATGCAGAAGACTGGTTTAAAGGCAATACTGGAGAAGGTGGCTTATCAGATACAGACATTGACTCACTCGTAGAACAACGAACAACAGCTAAACACAACAAAGATTGGACAGAAGCTGATCGTCTTCGTGACGCGCTGAATGAAGCAGGCATCATCATCGAAGACAACCTCGGAAAAACTACATGGAAACGCTCTTAAGTTAATTCTCCCGCGAGATACCTGAGATGGCAGAAAAAAAAATAAATTTTGACCACACATGCTTTGGCACGATAGACACAAGCAACGAAGATAAAAACTGCAATAACTGCAGTTACAGCGATGAATGTAATACCTTCAAAAGCAAACCTGGCGGATACTTTAAGATTGCCGCAGCAAAGGGTAAAAGCAACTACCTCAAAGAGTTAAGGACACAAAGACGCATAACCCTTGGCAAACTCATTGGGTACAGCATCACTATCGCCATGTTAGCCTTCGTGGGACTGCAACTTGCCAAGACATTTTAGACGCCCCCAGATTGACTAGAAATACAGACACAAAAAAGCCCGATCTTAAATCAGGCTTTTTTAATGATTCTTTGACACTAAAAATTACTTAATTTTTGCTTCTTTGAAAATCACGTGCTGACGTACTTTAGGATCGTACTTTTTGATTTCCATCTTATCAGGCTGAGTACGTTTGTTCTTCGTAGTCGTATAGAAGTAACCTGTACCTGCTGTTGATACTAATTTGATCTTATCACGCATAACAGACTCCTTTAGACCTTCTGGCCAGCTTTACGCATTTCAGCTAGTACTGCATCAATGCCTTTCTTATCAATAATACGCATACCTTTTGCAGAAACACGTAATTTAACAAAACGATCTTCAGCCTCTACCCAGAAACGATGCGTATGCAAGTTCGGTAGAAAACGACGTTTAGTTCTGTTGTTCGCATGTGAAACATTGTTTCCTGCAACAGGACGCTTACCTGTTACTTGACAAACTCGTGACATGAGTCGACTCCGTTGTAAATTCTGTATTCTTAAAGGCGCGCTAAATTAACAGACTCACCATCAAACAGCAAGGAAATATTCCAGAGAATCACTGATTAAATCTTGCTTCACTCAAGCTATGATCTTCACCATCAAGGCTTGCCACATCAAGCACAGTTTTCATAAGCGCCTGCCTTTTTTACAGCTACTCCATAGGCGAGACATCACCATAAAGGTCTCCCTTTGTATAACTGAGGAGCGCCTTCGAAGACATCTTTGATGGAAATAACCAATCCTGCTTCAGCCCCCCCCCCTAAACTCGCTAACAAAGAGAGTTATATTTTTCTTCTAATGTCAGTAAATGCTGCTTCAGCTTATGCTTTTTTGACTTATGACCAATCAGAATACTAAGCTCTTGTTCTGTAGGGTCGTCTGATACCAGCGATTGGCATACTGCAACCTCTTTCTCTACGCTTTCAATGGAAGCTTTTGTTCTTTTTATCATTAGCTCAAGACCATCAAGCTTTAGATTATTCATTATTTTCCCCCTGTGTGTTTTTTATACGAAAATTATATAATAAAACAATATTGATGATGGAAAAAAATTACTTTTTTATACAGAGTACGCAACACTCAAAAACAGAGTGACAATTTCCAAAGCCACACATTCCATACAAATAACTACTATTGACAGCCAATTAACTCATTTGCCAACTTTTATCAACCGCCTCAACAAGCCAATACAAGTATCTAAAAATTGATATGTATTATATTTTCCTTATGAAACAGCCATTCATCCAAGATGATAAACTGCGCTTCGCTACCCGTTTAATAACAATTCTCTACTGACGATTATTTAACCACTTCCCTATTTCGGGTGGAATTGTCTGTTGCGCTTTGCTGCTAACGTAGATGCCAATATGTCCACCCGCAAATGAAAGCTCCGAATAATCTTTCGTACTCACCTTCTTCTTCAGCGCTTTTGAAGCACTCGGTGGCACGATATGATCTTGCTCTGCATAGACATTCAATACCGGCATGGTGATATTCTTCAAATCAACGGTTTGATCACCAATTTCAACCCCTGCCTTCATCAGCTTATTTTCTTGAAAGAAATCTTTGATAAATTGTCGAAAGGTTTCACCCGCCTGATCTGGACTATCAAAAATCCACTTCTCCATTCTCATGAAGCTCTTTAGCACATCAGGCTTACTCATCATATCAACCATTCCTACATACTTTTGCCCCATCAGCATATAGGGTTTCAGATTTAGAAAAGTCCAATTCAGCATTTCCCCAGGGATATTCCCCAAAGTATCTACGAGCTGATCCACATCGATATTTTGCGCCCAATGACTTAGCGTATTGTCGTGGGTTTTAAAATCCACGGGAGTAACCATAGTAATCAAGTTCTTTACCCGCTCTGGATACATACTGCTGTAGCACAAACTCAACACCCCGCCCTGACAAATGCCGAGCATATTTAGCTGATCGATACCATGCTGATCACAAATATAATCAACACAATTTTCCAAATAGCCATGCAAATAATCTTCAAACATCAAATAACGATCTGCAGCATCAGGATAACCCCAATCAACCAGGTACACATCCTGCCCAGCATCAAGCAGGCCCTGTACCGTTGAGCGATTCTCCTGAAGATCAGTTATGTAAGGCCGATTAACCAAGGCATAAACAATAAGCACAGGGACTTTGTTCACAACCAACTTATCACTGATATAGTGGAGCAACTTAACTTTATCTTCGGTATAAACAACCCTGTGGGGTGTCACACCCGCTGGGACCTCTCCGATATTCATCAAATTGACCATACCCTCAGCCAACTTTTCATTGAACTCTTTTACTTCGTTTAGAATATCATCAGACTGCATTTTAAATGGGGTCATCGGCACTCTCCTTATGGCTTACTCTTCTCAACGAATGACTTTGCCTGTCCTACCCAGTCATCGCGCAATAATCGCCCCTGACTACCTAAGCTTTTATCAAAGTCATGTAAAGTATCCAATGACAACTCAGACAAACCCGTAAATGATTTAATCCCCATATCATAAAGTTTTTCACTCATTTTAGGACCAAGCCCTTTTATTTTAGTAAGGTCATCCTCACTCGTTTCTTTATCTTGCCCTGCAGACGATTTCTTATGTGACAATGCCACCTCCCCATCATTGTAAATAGTAGTTTCCAAGTCATCCAAACGACTCATAACTACCTTCAATGTTTTTCGTAAGGCACGATTCTCACGTTTCAAAAACTGTTGCTTTTGCAATGCCGCATTAAACTCACTACGGGTTGGGAGATTCGCTGCCTTATAAAGACGCTCGACTTGCTCATTCATTGCCGACTTCAGGCGCATGAAAGCATTAACCATATTCCCATAAACTGCTTGATACTGAAGACTTAATACAAATTCCGCATACTGCTTTTCGTTGACATTAACCCAAGTATCAAACAGTTCTCGCAGAGTCGTGACTTCTTGCTCCTCCTTACTGAGCTTCTTCATGTACGCACGCAAAGCTTGTATCGAATCAGTCCCCTGTATTGAAAAAATACCTAGATACTTTTTCAAGCATTCTTGATAATCCTGCATCAACTTCGCGAGAACTTGTAATTGCTCCTGCGATTCTCGGGAATAACCAACACCGGGAGTTGATAGCATTTTACGCAGCTGATCCTGCCAACCTTGCGAACTAGACGCTCCAAATGCCCCCATGTTCGGCATCATATCCATACCAAGGCTTTTCAAAACTTTTAACCAACCATCAGAATGCATGGGACCAACACCAACCGCTGAGTCAGGAACATTCCCCATAGCAATCTGTTTTGCCCAGTCAGAAAAGCCTTTTTCCATCATCGACATCCACAAATCCAGCGGTTCTTTTTTCTGAGGTTGAGCTGCATACAACTCCGAAGATTGATGCATCATCTCAGCCATCGACATATACATTCTTCCCATATCCGTTATACGAGACATAACATCATTAACGTCAGCTGGAGTAGCTTGTGATGAATTATTCCACCAATCTTCTAAAGTTTTCCCCCATGGCGGCATATTCATTTCTGACTCGGGTTGAGCGCTTGATGCCTTAACCATATTTCCCCACACATCCCAATACTGTTTTTGCATATCAACCCAGTTTTTTTCCATTTCCTGAGTCCAATTAACATCGGTCATATAATTATTCCTCCACAAAAAGGCTTGTGCGCCGCAAAATTAACATGCTATTTTGTGCGCGGCAACAAAGGCTACATTCACACTAGCACCTCAGGAGACTCTAAAAGATGAACGAAGATATTGTTATCGTTGCAGCAGGAAGAACCGCCATTGGTAGTTTTAATGGTTCACTTTCTACCGTTGCAGCACATGAACTTGGCGCAACCGTTGTTAAAGACTTGCTCGAAAAAACGAATTTAAATCCAGACCAGATCGATGAAGTCATTCTCGGTCAAGTACTTACCGCAGGTGAAGGGCAAAATCCTGCTCGCCAGACAGTACTTAGCGCTGGTCTACCAGATACAACACCTGCTATGACTATTAACAAAGTTTGTGGTAGTGGTCTAAAAGCAGTACACCTTGCTTTTCAAGCAATTGCTTGCGGCGATGCTGACATCGTTATCGCTGGCGGTCAAGAAACGATGAGTCGATCGGCACACGTGCTTCCAAACTCTCGTAAGGGCCAAATGATGGGCAACTGGCCAATGGTTGATACCATGATTCAAGATGGCCTAACCTGTGCATTTAACGGCTACCATATGGGTATCACTGCAGAGAACATCGCTGATAAATTTGAATTCAGCCGTGATGAGCAAGATGCATTTGCCGCTCAATCTCAAAACCGCGCAGAAGCTGCTCAAAAAGAAAATGTATTCGATGAAGAGATTGTTCCAGTAACCATCCCACAGCGTCGCGGCGATCCGGTTGTCTTTGATACAGACGAATTCCCACGTCATGGAGCAACTGCAGAAGGCTTAGGCAAACTTCGCCCTGCATTCAAAAAAGACGGCACAGTAACAGCCGGTAATGCATCAGGTATCAACGATGGCGCTGCTGCAGTGGTTGTCATGAGCGCAAGTAAAGCTGAAGAACTCGGCCTTAAGCCACTTGCTAAAATTGCTGGTTTCTCAAGCGCAGGTGTTGATCCTGCCATCATGGGAACCGGCCCTATTCCAGCAACGAAGAAATGTTTGGAAAAAGCAGGTTGGAGTGTTGACGACCTAGACATGATCGAAGCAAATGAAGCTTTCGCTGCTCAAGCAATGTCAGTCAACCAAGAGCTTGGTCTTGATACTGACAAAGTAAATGTTAGTGGTGGCGCTATCGCACTTGGACACCCAATCGGTGCTTCTGGCGCACGTGTTTTAGTAACACTACTACACGGAATGAAACGTACTGATGCAAAGAAAGGTCTTGCGACTTTATGTATCGGTGGTGGTCAGGGCGTTGCTATGGCCCTTGAATTGGTTTAATTATTGTAAGGAGAATTTTATGAGTAAAACATTACTAGTAACAGGCGGTACTGGCGGTATCGGAACAGCTGTATGTCAAAACATGGCAGACAAAGGCTACACCATCTTGAGCACGTACTACCCTGCTGAAGAAGAGCAGGCAAAAGAGTGGGCTGAAAAGCAATCGTTTGATGTGGCTATCTATTCTTGCGACGTAAGCGATTATGAGTCTTGTGCAGCCATGAAAGAAGCGATTGCAGCTGATGGCCACAATGTTGACATTATTGTTAATAACGCAGGTATCACACGTGACGGCATGTTCCACAAAATGTCACCTGAAAAGTGGAAAGCAGTTATGGCAACAAACCTAGACAGCCTATTCAACGTTACTCACCAGTTTATCTCTGGCATGATCGAACGTGAATTCGGTCGCGTAATCAATATCGCGTCAATCAATGGTCAGAAAGGTCAAGCCGGTCAAACTAACTACAGTGCAGCTAAAGCTGGCGCTCACGGTTTTTCTATGGCTTTGGCACAGGAAGTTGTTCGTAAAGGTATTACTGTAAACACAGTCTCTCCTGGTTACATCGGTACTGAAATGGTTATGGCTATCCGTGAAGATATCCGTGACATGATCATTGACCAAATCCCAATGAAACGTCTTGGTCAGCCAGAAGAAATTGCATCATTAGTTGGCTACCTAGCTTCTGATGAAGCTGCTTTCATTACAGGCGCGAACTTCGCGGCTAACGGTGGACAGCACATGCACTAAAAGCTTCGATGAGATGCAATCGCATCTTAATTAGCTTTCAAAGGTGTGTCTTTTTTAGGCACACCTTTTTACCTCACTCAGTAACAAACTTTCCTAGCCTTGTCTCTTCATATATAAAGAATAAATCCAATTCTTATCTCAAAAATACCCACATCTGGTGAGCACCCTCCATCAGCGATATAGCTATTAGAATCAAACAACGCCATAATACACACCATTCATTCAATGCCTCACGCAAGCACACCTCCATGACTCAAGAACGACTCATCAAAAAATACCCGAACCGCCGCCTCTACGACACAAGCCAGAGCAAGTACATCACGCTCAGCAATATGCGGGAGCTGGTCATCGAGGAAGTTCCTTTCAAAGTGATTGATCGTCAAACCAATGAAGATATTACGCGAAGTATCTTATTGCAGATTATTATGGAGCAAGAATCAGGTGGGAAGCCGCTTTTCAGCGCTGAATTATTAATGCAATTTATACGTAACTACGCAACGGCAAGCCCTGAAACATTCTCATCTTTCCTTGGACAAAGTCTAAGCGCCTTTAATGAGAACCAAAAACTTATTACGGACCAGATGCAGAAAACACTATCAGGCACTTCGTTTGATGCATGGCTGAAAATGAATGAACAGAATATGCAGGCATGGAATCAAATGCAGCAAAATATTCTCAAAAACTTAATTCCCGAAAAATAAAAAAGCCACCTGTTAAACAGGTGGCCTTTCATCATACATCGAATTTTAACTCCACCCAGAAGACAAAGGCTTCTGGACTTGGATGCTGACGATATTAAGCAGCCTTAGTTGCTTTCGAAGCTAACTCAGTTACTTTTTCCATGTTTTCTTCAACAGCTTTCTGGCTAAGCTCAGATGCTTTTTCTGCACTATCAGAAGCATATGTACGAGCTTCTTCGTAGATGCCAGCCATTTCTTCACGAACACCATTTAAAGTCTCAACAGCTTCACGAACGTTAGACAACCACTTTCCATTACACTCAGAGACTGTAGTCTTTTGAAGCTCAACCAACTCTTTAACATCTTTTGTGTTAGCAAAAGTTTCAGCGCTCTTCTGTGCTGACTCAAAACATGACTTGAAAAGCTCAGATTGCTTTGCACCAAGCGCTTCGAAAGTCTTGATGTTTAGCTCAGCCATACGCTGCGCAGTAGTCATTGAGTTTTCGTTGAAAGTTTTCATTAGATCCATCATTTCGTTTTGCATTATCGTATTCCTATAAAGAGTAATTTGTTAAAAGCCTGTAAAAACAACCTTTGTTGCAGTGCACAATACGAAATACGAGTCCCCTTGTCAATATATTTTTGCTGCACTGCACAAAAATATATTCACACCACTTTTGAACACGATATATTCACCAATCAACACCCCAAAAAAAGGGCTACCATTCTCACAAATGGTAGCCCTTTGGCTGATAAACGATATTTTAGATATTCTTCTCTATGCTTCAATCCACTTTTTTGGATTTTTGAATATCCAGTATTTCATCAATAAAATCTGACAAACTATACAACCAGTCTTTTTGATCTTTCGTGTATGCAAATTGCGCAGAAGCAGGGACAACTAATTGCAGATTTTTATCTTTCATTTCATTAGTTTGATCAATACTTATCCCCGACTGCAAAGTAACTAGATGTTTCTTTTCAATACGATCTGCCTCAGACAGAACTTGCCTCCATCTATCCTTACAAGAGGTTTTTGCCCCAAGCATTCTTAAAGAACCACTAGAAACTTCAGAACTATGGTAATTCTCAAAAGATGGAAAAATGAAATCAGGTTTGGCTTTATTTTCTGTTATCTTCCCAGCCTTACGTCCTTGTTCAAATATCAAACCATTTGCCAAGAAGATTTCCTCAAGATGGTTTTCGAAAGCATAACCAACTCTCGACTTACGACGATTTTGAATACTCAATGAGTACCTAATAAACCCATCTACATCATCGCAAAATCCCTCTAGCAACCGATCTTTGACTAAATATCTTTCATAGATGCGGAATAAATACTCTTCATGCTCTATTCCATTTATCAACATCTCATCTGGTGCTTCTACTGGTGTTATCGACAAACTCATGGTTTCCATAGCAAAAGCACTAAATTCTTTAGTGGATGGAAAACCATCTGGGAAACGCTCCAATATGATACGTAAATAATCCTCATCATCCGGCTCAGCATCATCAAAAGTGAGCCCTATGGTTTCAAGTAACATGCGAACTGGAAAAACCAGCTCAACCCCCTGAACCGCTGAATTTTTAAACCTGCCAGTTACATCATCTATTTGAAAAATACTTCTCAGTTGATTCTCAATTGTACTTTCCGAAGGAGTAATGACGACCAACAAAGAACCATCTTTCATTTTTGCAATCAGGAGAAAGTCCCCTGCACTCATTAACTCAGTTACTTCATTGGACTTATAATACAAACGAAATTCAGGACTACGCCTTGGGTTTCCTCTACGGCTGTCGTACCAACTTACCGAATGCTGACAAACAACAGGACTATCGTTTTCATCATTGATATACACACACGTACAATCAAAATGCTTCGTTTCAACAGAGTCACCCAAAAACTCTTTAAACCCCACACTCACTAAGCCACCAATTTCATGTTGATTAGACTTACTTAGCTCCGCATCAACGGCACTAAGGTATTTTGTAGCAACACCCTCGAAATAATCCTGCAAGGTTTTATGCATCATTGTTCTTTAATCCCCCCCCCCCAGCTAATCTCCGAAAACCGACTATCAAATAACATCCATTCCTCTATCCTGTCGACAAGTTGATGAATATTCATGGAATACTTACCCCTTATAGAACACTCCCAAACTACTAAAACTCTCCATCCACATGCCAAAAGTTGTTGAATAACATCTTGATCCCGAACTTTATTACTATTTATTTTCTTCAGCCAAAACTCTGTTCTGGTTTGTGGAACTTTAAAAAGATGACAATCGTGCCCATGCCAAAAACAACCATGAACAAAAATGACTACTCGGTATTTTGCTAAAACCAAATCAGGTTTGCCTGGCAACTTTTTATCATGAATACGATAACGAAAACCGCGGGCAAAAAGAGCTTTTCTTATCAATATTTCAGGTTTGGTATCTTTTGATTTGATACCAGACATCATTTCACTACGCTTCTTTTTGCTTACTATATCAACCATCATTAGCCAAAAAGTCGATATTGTCTGTCTTCAACATCTTCTTCTTTCGAAGCAATAATATAGGGTTTCATAATCCTCGCTACCTCTCGTATGACAGGGACAGCAACTGAATTACCAAATTGCTTGTAAGCCTGTGTATCTGAAACGGGTATTTTAAAACTGTCAGGATATCCCATTAGTCTTGCACATTCTCTTGGTGTAAGCCTCCTGGGGTTTTTGTCTTCCCCTTGATACACCAGGATTTCAGAGCCATCTTTATAGTATCTGGCAGATAATGTACGCGCAGTATCATCCGGTTTAACCATTCCATAACCAAAACCGTTTCCTTTAGCCTTATGTTTCGCAGCATAGTCAAACAAATAAGTCCAAAGCTTGTCGCTCAATGTATATTTAGGATTAACCAAGCCTCCATCGGTTTGTATCCATTGTGAGCCATCATCAAAAACTTCTGTTCCATCTTCAGGATGAAGAATATCTGCCATTGATGTTGCTGACACGTCCGGCTTCTTGAAAAGATCCCAAGAAAAACCTACATCTTTTCTAAAACCTACAATGTAAATACGTTCACGATGCTGGGGAACAAAGCCCTTGGCATCAATAACCATCGGATAAACTTCATACCCTAAATCATCCTCAAGAGTACGTTTAATAACTCTAAACGTATTACCCTTATCATGACTCTTCAGATTTTTAACATTCTCAAGTAAAAAAGCCTTAGGTTGTTTTTCTCTGATAATTCTTTCAATATCAAAAAACAATGTCCCCTGAGTATCACAATCAAAACCATGACTTCTGCCCATAGAGTTTTTCTTGGAAACTCCTGCAATTGAAAAAGGTTGGCAAGGGAAACCCGCTAACAGGAGATCATGATCAGGAACATCGTTTTCATGGATTTCAGTAATATCTCCTTGAACAGGATGATCCATTGGAAAGTTTTCACTGTACGTTTTTACCGCATATTTATTCCATTCACTCGTGAAAACGCACTTACCTCCCACTGATTCGAACCCCATTCTGATACCACCTATACCTGCAAAGAGATCGATAAATGTAAAATCAGAATGAGAACTCGATTCAGAGGAAAGAGGGATGACTAACTGTTGCAACCCATGTGCCGCATATTTGGGAGGGCCTCCCTCATTTACCTCCCATCTTTTTACTGTCCTGACATCACGGCCTATATAGTCAGCAATTTCTTTTTGTGTATAAACATTTCTAGCTTGCTTCAGTAAATCTTTGGGAGATAACTCATACATAATTCTATTTTACCCGCTAGGATTATTTGGGGACATTACGTCGTAATTTATTCCTAGATTGTAATACAAAAAAAATTCTGTACCAATAGATAGCCATGTAACAAATCAAAAGATAAGCATCCTTCCAACAAAAAAGGGCTACCATTCTCACAAATGGTAGCCCTTAGGCTTTTCAGCAATGTATCAGGGTTAACCTGAACAATTAAACGCTAGACTTATTTCTTAGCCAACTGAGCAACCTGCTCTAACCAAGCAACCGTATCATAACGGCTGTTACGCGCATCAACTTCCACAAGCTTTGCACTTAGTTGCTCTGCAGATAGCTCAGCGATTTGTGCAAATGTTGTAATACCCAAATCATTTAACGTTTCCGCCATTTTTGGGCCAACACCTTTAATTTGCGTTAGATCATCCGGTTTTGCTTCAACTTTAGGGGCAGCTTCTTTAGGTTTTGCTTTTTCCTCAGCTTTGGGGGCTTTAACAGCAGCTGGTTTCTCTACTTTTGCCTTAGGCTCAGCTTTCTTAGCTGGCTTTGATTTTGCAGCAGGCTTAACAAGCTTAGTCTCTTCCAAAACAGGAGTCGGATCATCCAACTTACATTTCACGTAAGTACCAGGCGCATCTTCAATCACTGGAAGCGTTGAATCACCAGGCGTACGTGCATCGATAGTTTCTTCATCAGATAAAGGTCGAATCCAAGTATTCCAGTTTGGCCACCATGAACCTTCTTCTACATTTGCAGAATCTGCCCAAGCCTGTGGCTCATCTGGTAGCTCATCAGTCACACGATAACCATACTTGTTAGCTTCTGGCGGATTGATAATACCAGCGATGTGGCCAGAACCACCTAGAATAAAGCGTACATCACCAGAGAATAACTTAGCGCCCTTATACGTTGATAACCACGGAGCGATATGATCATCTACTGTTGAGATGAAACATGCTGGAACATCAATAGAAGATACATCAATCGGCGTACCGTTGATTTCTAATGCATTCGGCTTCGCAAGATTATTTTCAAGATACAAATTACGTAGATACCAAGAGTGCATCGCAGCAGTCATACGGGTTGAATCTGAGTTCCAGTAAAGCAGATCAAATGGACGTGGATCATTACCCAGTAGGTAATTATTCACATAGAAAGACCAAATCAGATCATTTGCACGTAACAAGTTAAATGCACCTGCCATTTGCGTACCATCTAAGTATCCTTCTTCTTCCATGTTTTGCTCGATGCCGCAGATTTGCTTTTCATCGATGTAAACACCTAGCTCACCCGGATCTTCAAAATCAATCATGGTTGTGAAGAATGTAGCACTCTTGATACGTGCATCGTTATTAGCTTTCATATAAGCCAATGTTGTTGTTAGTAATGAGCCACCAATACAATAACCAATCGCATTGATTTCATCTTCGCCAGTGATATTTTCTACTGCATCTACGGCCTTGATAACACCTTCAGTAACATAATGATCAAAACCAACGTCACGATACGTCTCATCAGGGTTTACCCAAGACATGACAAATACAGTGTGCCCCTCATCAACCAACCACTTAAGCAGTGAATTCTTAGGCTGAAGATCCATGATGTAGTACTTGTTGATCCAAGGTGGAACAATCAATAATGGGCGTTTCAATACTTTATCGGTTGAAGGTGAGAACTGAATCAACTGGAACATACGGTTTTGGAAGACAACCTTACCCGGTGTTGTTGCAACATTTTCACCCAAGGTGAATGCTGACGTATCAGTCATGCTGATTTTCAACTTGCCTTCGCCCGCTTCCAAATCACCAATCATGTTTTTCAAGCCATGAAGAAGATTTGCACCTTTAGTCTCCATCGTCTTTTCGAGAACCGCTGGGTTAGTTGCAGCAAAGTTAGTAGGAGACATTGCGTCCAAATAACGCTCTGTGAAAAATTTTACTTTTTCTTCTGTCTTTTCATCCAAACCATCCACATCAGAAACAAGCTTACGTGCGTAATCTGATGTTAATAAATAAGACTGTTTGATCACATCAAATACAGGCTTGTCTGACCAATCATCATGTTTGAAACGGCGATCGCCACGACCTTCTGCAATCACTGGCTCTGGTTTTTCCTGGCCTTCACCAGCAAATGCATGAGACATTGCCTGCTGCGTTAACTGCATTGACTGCTGCCAGAAGTCCATACTTGCCTGCATGGCTTTAGCTGGGTCTTTCGCTACAGCTGCCATCCAGTCTGTATAAGCTTCCCCAAGATTGAATGGGTCAAGATTCATGGATTGATGAGAGTCCGAGAACATCTTCATCATATCTTCTACTTGTTTGAAATTGTTCTGTAACTCTTCAGTAGCAGAAACAAAGCCTAAGGTGTTTATATCGGCCTGATTTGTTTCAGACATACTTTCCTCCTGGGAATAATACGGTATCAGTGAGTCAAACGACAAGCGGCAGAGCATCACTACGAAACTCTGCCACTTGCTAAAACCAATTAAGCAATCTTAGAAACAGTTTCTTTGAATTCTTTAAGGCTTTCAGCGATGCGCTCATTGACTTTTTCAGTGACTTCTTCTTGAGTCTTCTTAGCCATTTCGCTGATTTCAGCAGAATTAGCAAGTGCTTTTTCGTAAGCGGCTTGAAGAAGATCAGCTTGCTTAGTCGCTACGTCTTGTGGAGAAGCTGAGCTAGCAAGTTCTTTAGCAGCTGAAGTTGCTTCTTCCATTGCCTGTTGCAACATGTTTGTTTGACGCTCTAGAAGAGACTGAGAACCTTCAACGATTGCTTTGTTAGCAGACATAAGCGCATCCATGTTCTTGTCTTGCGCTTCTTTCATAGCTTCAAAGTCTACTTTGAAAGCATCTTGGATTTTTTCTGCAACAGCTTTTGGATCAAACTGTTCGAAAGCTTTTGGAGAAAATTGCTCGAATACTTTTGTAAAATCGAATGGGTTATTTGTGTTCATAATCTTAGTCTCTTAGCATATTTGGAAAAATAAAAATTAGCAGCAAACAAACTTTTGTGCACTGCAACAATTGCTAATATCCAGCTTTTCGTTGCTCTTGTCAAGTCCCTTCATTCAACAAAATACTAAACATTCAATAAATTCATCTTTCAAGACCTTTCTAGCACCAGCTTAGGACGCATAAATAAGCATGATATGATATCGCTTAATGCATTATCAGGCTCACTAATCGACCACACTGGGAATTGCTCACGCATCTATGAAACCCAACAAACCCCTTATCCTGATCGCAACATTGTTGCTTTGTCTAACCGTCATACTGGTTTACCTTTTCGCTAAAGAGAACGCCATAGGCAAGCTACAAAAGAACATAAAAACTCAGCTGTTACAAACGGTTAATGAACTAAAAATAACACTTGAGCGACATGCTTACCTCCCCTCAGTGATTGCAAACGAACAAGCCATCAGCCACTTTCTAGAATCCCAAGATTCATTCACTGAAGTACAACGACAGCAAAAAAACATTAATCTCTGGTTAGAACGAACAAACAATCTCTCTGGTACAAGTGCTATCTTTTTGATGACACCAGAAGGAAAGGTAATAGCCTCTAGTAATGGTGCAGGCTCAGACTCTTTTCTTGGCTCTGACTTTTCACAACAGCCCTACTTTCAATATGCCAGACAAAACATACTTGGGCGCTACTACGCCATTGAGCCCTCGACCAAAGAACCTGCTTACTTCTTTGCGAGATCAATCCACGCACAAAAAAAAGTTATTGGTGTCGCTGCAGTTCAGGTCAATTTGAATGAAATAGTCTTTAACTGGGGTTTAGGCAACATGGATTTCATTATCACCGATGAGGAAGGCATTATTTTTCTATCCAGTAACAAAGCTTGGCATTTACACACGCTCTCCCCCATTCATCAGTCCGATTCTTTGGATAAAACACGCTACAACGTCAAGAGCATCCCATTACTCAGTGATAGTGCAACTCATCTCAAGCGATACGGCTTCCAAACCATAAAGTTACAAAACAGCAACTATGAAATGCTCACAGAGAGGATGGAACTTGCTGACTGGGATGTTCGCGTACTGGCCAATCATGCAGCCATGTACAAAACCATCTTTGCCAACACCCTCATCAGTACATTGCTTATCTTGTTGCTCACCTCTATCGCTACACTCTTATGGAAAATCCAACAGCAGCGCAAACACTTCGAACAACAAACACGTATGGCGCTAGAAAATAAAGTCATCAAACGGACACAGGCTCTTAAACAATCACAAGAAGACCTAATCCAAGCCGCTAAAATGGCGGCACTAGGACAGCTCTCTGCCAGCATTACTCATGAAATCAATAACCCACTCACCGCCATTCGCGCTTATACTGATAATGCCAACCAGTTTCTGAAAAAGAATCGTCTAGATATGGTGGAATCCAACCTCACAGAAATCGCTACACTGACCGACAGCATGGCAGCCATTACTCATCAACTGAAGGCATTCTCACGTAAAAGTAAAGGAGAGATGAGTGAAGTAAACTTGGGAGTTGCACTCAAAAGCGCCCTGTCGATTCTCAACCCGAAAATTGTCAGCAGCCAAATCGTTACACATATTGAAATAGATCTAGAAACCAGCAAAGAACTGGTATTCGCTGATGAACTATGGCTAGGCCAAGTGCTAGTTAACCTCATCAGCAACGCCATTTCAGCCACACAAGGCAATGTAAAACGAGAAATATGGATTGCTATTGCTGATGACACAGAAACGACTCACGATGAATCACGATACTGTATTGAAATCCGAGATAACGGTATGGGGATTAATGATGAAACCTTGCCACATATTTTTGAACCCTTCTTTACCACTAAACCCTCATCTAAAGGCTTAGGTTTGGGACTATCAATTTCCTTCAACCTGGTAAAAGATATGAATGGTTCACTCCATGCTCGCAACCGCGTCGGTGGTGGTGCATTATTCACACTTTGTTTACCAGCAGCCTTTAAGCGTCAATAAACCATGATGAATCCTCCTACTATTTTGCTTGTTGATGACGAAGACTCTGTCAGAAAATCTACAGCACAATCCTTGCAACTTGCTGACCTTGATGTAGACGTCTTTTCATCGGCCAAAGCTGTTATACCTCGGCTTTCTACCGACTTTAATGGTGTACTACTCACGGATATTTGTATGCCAAATATGGATGGCATTGAGCTAATGCGTCACTCCCTGGCCATTGACCCCAAACTCCCAGTGATTCTTATCAGTGGTCATGCTGATGTCGCTACCGCAGTCAGCGCAATTCAAGAAGGTGCTTATGATTTACTCGAGAAACCTTTCTCAACCAGTATTCTCATCGACAAAATTAAACGCGCCATTGAGCAACGCCAACTGACCTTAGAGAATCGTTTGTTACGTGAAGAATTAGCTGATCAGAACCGAGTCGGCCCAAGAATTATTGGCAAATCCCCCAGCATGGCACAACTGCGAAACATGATTCGCAAAATTGCCAATACAGACACTGATGTACTCATCATGGGGGAAACAGGAACAGGCAAGGAACTCGTTGCCCGTTCACTTCACGAACAAAGCCAAAGACGTGATAACAATTTCGTAGCCATCAACTGCGGCGCAATCCAAGAACAGCTATTAAATAGCGAACTATTCGGCCATGAAGCTGGCGCATTTACCGATGCTAAGAAGCAACGCATTGGCAAATTCGAACATGCCAATGGCGGTACACTCTTTCTTGATGAAATTGAAAGCATGGCAATCTCCACGCAAGTGCCATTACTCAGAGTACTACAAGAACGTAGTATTGAGCGCCTTGGTTCAAATCACTCTTTTCCGCTTAATCTACGAGTATTAGCTGCAACCAAAGTTGACCTAAAAGACGCTGCAGAAAGAGAAGAATTCCGCGAAGACCTCTACTATCGCTTAAATGTGGTCACCCTTGAGCTTCCTCCGTTACGTGAACGTAGAGAAGATATCCCTATACTCTTCCAACATTTCGTAATGGTTGCAGCAGCACGCTGTGAAGCAGAAATGCCAGCTCTCGAACACAATGCTTTACAAAGCCTTCTCGAACATGACTGGCCTGGTAATATTCGGGAGCTACGTAACATCGCTGAACGCTATGTGTTACTTGGCGAAAGCTATGATTTTGATATTTCGGCACTCATGAATGCTGATAAAATCAGTAATGGCTTAACCTTACCAGAGCAAGTTTCCTGCTTCGAGAAAACCCTGATAGAGCAGGCGCTAACCCATTACAAAGGTGACCTAGGCAACATCATGAGCGCTTTGGGCTTGCCCCGAAAAACCCTTTCGGACAAAATGAAAAAGTATCAACTGGAACGTAAACGTTATATGAAATAAACCGAATACGCTACGCATAAAAGTCTTTGGAATATCATTGTATTACTAAGTGTTAAACACTAAACAACACGGTAGGAGTTGTCACTTAAAACGCATTCCATACTACTTGTGAAGTTTACAAGTTTGTAAACTTCACACAACCTTCCTGTATACATCTTTCTTTATAGTACTTCTTATTGGAACAACACAGGGTTGTTCCAACTTGAACCAAACGGAGTATTAATCATGAATACAGTTACCTTAGCAACCAGCATATCTGCCGCTTTAATCGCAGTTGGATTGACTGGTCACACAATAGCCGACTCACACTATGCGACTAAATCCGCAGCACAAAAAAGTGCAAAAATCAGCTTATCTGAGGCAATTAATATCGCAGAACAAGCAACTGGCGGTCAAAGTTCAGAAGCTGAATTTGAAATGGAAAAAGGAGTTGCGGCTTACGAGGTCGAAATTACTATGGATGATGGCTCCGAAGTTGAAGTATTAATTGATGTTCAGTCTGGAGCTATTCTTTCGAAAGAACATGATGACGATGACGATGACCACGACCACGACCACGACCACGACCACGACCACGACCACGACCACGATGATGATAAGGACTAAAAACTTCCATCATTGTAATTCCCTTCCCTCATGCTTGGGGAGGGTTTCTGCTATTCATTAGTAATGTACAGCCAATAAAAATGAACACATTGGAAAAAGCCGTTTTATTTACCTTAGGTATCGTAACATTAGGCTTTATACTCTTTAATATCGACACCATCGAAATAACCCTATTAAGTATTTTGGCAGTATTAATAATCATTGGTTTTTTAGCAGAACCTTTGTTGCCGAAGATGCCACGAACCCCCATAATTATTGATGTTACAGAAATCTATCAGACTACACAGAACGTGTAAGGAGTACATCCATAATGCATATTTTGCTGGTCGAAGATGACGCAAAACTGGCTACTTTCATTGAGCAAGGTTTGATGAGGGAAGGTCACACCGTAGATCATATTACAGATGGTAATACTGCTTTAGCGGCTAGTGTGACAGAAACGTATGATGTGGGCATTATCGACCGTATGCTGCCGGGGCTGGATGGCCTTTCAATCGTAAAGGCAATGCGGGCTGCTAACTTAGCCTTGCCCGTACTATTTCTAACCTCATTGGGAGGGGTCGATGACCGGGTGGATGGCTTACAAGCTGGAGGCGATGATTATCTGACGAAACCATTTGCAATGCCGGAATTACTCGCACGTGTTGCTGCATTAGGGCGGCGCCCCCCCATTCAGGGGGAAGAGCTGACCCTCAGTTATGCCGACATTGTTATGTACATTGCGGAGCATCGTGTTACCCGCGCAGATCAGGATCTTGATTTATTACCTAAGGAATACAAAATTCTGGAAATTTTTCTACGCAATCAAGGACGGGTAATCACGCGCAATATGTTACTGGAAAAGGTCTGGGATATTCACTTCGACCCAAAAACTAGCGTCGTGGAAACGCATATCAGTCGTCTGCGTAATAAACTGGAAAAACCGTTTGCTTCCCCTCTCATAAAAACCGTTCGTGGTGCAGGCTATAAGCTGGACACGAATTAAACACTATGCTGCTCCAGCTCGGAAAAAACCTGCGTCGTTACCAAAACAACTTTCAACGTTCCAGCGCCATCCAGCAGGGTATCTTGAATATAAGTATTTTTCTGATCAGCTTATTCCTCCTATCAATTATTACCTACTTCTTTGTTCAAAATGCGTTGGCGACCCACCTAGATAACAATCTGCAACAACGTATGAATGTCCTTCTGGAACAAATAGATGAGGATGACTGGGAAGATGATTATGAAGATGACGATGACGATGACGATGATAAAACACGCTCCTCGAACAGGCGTGAAAGCTTATTTGAACAACAGATGTTTTATCGCTTATTTCCGGCAAAGGAACTAAATGCAGAAAGAAATCGTGCTTTTCGTCGACCTGGTTACAGCACAGGATACCTTTTTCATGCAGATAAACGTAAATATAATAATACGTTATATCGAATTTTAGTAGTGCATAAATATGGTCTCGTCTATGTGGTTGGCGAGAATAATGAAAATGACCACGAAGTACTAGAGATCGTCATGTCAGCGTTCTTGCTCAATGGACTCATTGCACTGATCTTGACGGCGCTACTGGTAGTTTATCTTGCCAATCGTGCACACCGGCAAATCCAACGTATCGAATATGTCCTACATCACGCAGCACAAGGTGATTTGAAACAGCGCATTGGCCTTTCAAGCAAAAACAATGATCTCGCGCATGTCAGTGAACAAATCGATACGATGCTCTCTCGTCTTGAAACATCAATGGCAGCAATGACCGATATTTCCGCCAATATTGCACACGAATTAAAAACTCCTGTTTCACGCTTGCGTCATGATCTTATTACAGCACTGGAAAAACAGGAGAACGGGGAAAATATCGATGAGACGCTGAATGATGCCTACGAGGAAGCAGGTCAGATTACAGAAACGTTTGATGCATTGTTGCGAATTGCGCAGATCGAAGGCGGTGCTCGGCGGGCAAACTTTACTGAGTTGAAATTGTGCGATGTTACTAACACAATTCTGGATATTTACACTGAAGTAGCGAAAGATGCAGGCATGAGTTTAGTGATGCCACAAACTAAACAATCAGAAAAACCGTTGCTTCTTCATGGGGATAAAGAACTACTCATCCAAATGCTGGCGAATCTGGTTGAAAACGCTATTCGTTATTGCCAACAAGGGACATGTATTGAGATAACTACACGCGATGTCAATGGTCGTAGCGTGGAACTTATAGTCGCTGATAATGGCGCAGGAATACCGCCCGATGAACAAAAACAGGTGTTCCAACGTTTGTATCGAGTCGATAAAAGCCGAAGTGATCAACGTGGAACTGGACTAGGTTTATCATTAGTAAAGGCCATTATCGAACTTCATGATGCCAGCATTGAATTACAGGATAATCACCCAGGCTTGCGAGTCATCATGGAATTTCCAAGAAGTTAAAACCAAACCATCAACACGCTATGCCTCTAGCCTTAGCTCGGTTTTTCATCTTATTCATGATCTTTATTTTACGTACCCATTTATCATTAATCGCAACGTTCATTAGGCGAGGCAAATAGCTTTCAAACTCAGGCAGATCAATATCGCTCTCCTGCGAGAAAGCCAGCGTATCTGCATTATCAAAATTACGGAATTTATCATCCAGATAAGCGAACTTCCGCCCTACTTTTTAAAGCAAATGGCGGATTCCCGCCACTTCAATTTAAACCATTATTCCAAAAAAACCAATTAAACCATAAATATCAATAACTTAAAATAACCCCACCAAAACCAATAATTGGCATACTTTGTGCTAACTAAGAACCGTTGAACAAAAACAACGGTAAGCTAAGTCATTCCCTTATCTTAGCTTGCTAAATTTTATTGCACTAACAGCACAGGAGATTCATTTTATGAATAAGAAAATTCTCGGTTTAGCAACTGCGGCCCTTTTATCCCTATCGATGAGCTTGCAAGCAGCACCTGTCACAATCAAGTTTTCGCACGTTGTTGCTGAGAACACACCAAAAGGTCAAATGGCGAATGAGTTCAAACGACTCGTTGAAGCCAATGAAAAATTGAAAGACAAAGTGGTTGTCGAAGTGTATCCAAACTCTCAGCTTTTTGGTGATAACAAAGTACTAGAAGCGATGTTATTGGGCGATGTACAAATCGCAGCGCCGTCACTCTCTAAATTCAAAAAGTATACCAAGCAACTCCAGCTGTTTGATCTACCTTTCCTATTTAAGGACATGGCTGCTGCTGAAAAATTCCAGCAAGGCCCTGAAGGTCAAGAACTGCTAAACGCTATGA
Source organism: uncultured Thiotrichaceae bacterium (assembly GCA_902727985.1). Classification (GTDB taxonomy): domain Bacteria; phylum Pseudomonadota; class Gammaproteobacteria; order Thiotrichales; family Thiotrichaceae; genus HyVt-477. The sequence goes on from CACVAY010000007.1 coordinate 34,968, forward strand.
AGAAAAAAGGTCTGGTGGGTTTAGGTTATCTACACAATGGTATGAAGCAGCTTTCTGCGTCTAACCCACTTAGAGTGCCAGCAGATGCCGCGAAGCAAAAATTCCGCATCATGAGTTCTGATGTGCTGGTTGAGCAGTTTGAAGCGGTAAAAGCGGTTCCTGTGAAGAAGCCATTCTCTGAAGTATTTACACTACTTCAAACAAAGGCGATTGATGGCCAGGAAAACACGTGGTCAAACATCTATTCTAAGAAATTCTTCGAAGTTCAGCCTTACATCACGGAGTCTAACCACGGTCTACTTGACTACATGGTTGTGACCTCTGAAGAATTCTGGAGCGGCCTTGATAAAGACGTTCAAGCTGAGTTGAAAACTGCGATGGATAAAGCGATTGCTTTAGGTAACAAAGTAGCGGCTGAAAAAGCAGAAAGCGACAAAAAGACTATTGCTGAAAGTGGTCGCTCTGAAATCATCGAATTGTCTGATGAGGATCGTCAGAAGTGGGTTGATATCATGAAACCTGTATGGAAGAAGTTTGAAAAAGAAGTGGGCGCTGAAAATATAGCGGCTGCACAAAAAGCCGGAGAGTAACTACCGCCTTGGAGGCGCTAACCACTCCTCGTTAGCGCTTCTTTTTTTACAGACAGCTTAGAGTATTTCTCCAGGCTGTTTCACAGACATTTAATTTGTTGTATCACCATCGTCACGGGGAAAGCCAATGGTCAACATTATTCATAAGCTGGAAGAGAACATTATTGCACTGTTGCTCGTCGCAATGACTTTATTAGTTTTTTTTGAAACCATACTCCGCTTCTTTTTCGGCACGGGCCTTATCTGGGCAGAAGAACTCACCTTACATCTTTCGGCATGGCTGGTACTTTTTGGTGCCTCTTATGGCTTACGTGTTGGTGCGCATATTGGTGTCGACTTCTTGGTAAAAAAACTACCTGACGCGACACAACGTATTGTTACCTCAATCATGCTTAGCATGGCTCTGGTTTACTGTGGACTCTTTATTTATGGCGCATGGGTCTATCTTTCTAAAATGCATCAGATAGACATTCCCATGGAAGATATAGAAATTCCGTTATGGATTGCCCACAGCATTTTACTTATCGGCTTTGTCTTATTCGCTATTCGCCTACTTGAGATTGGCTACAGGGTTATCAAAGGCGAACAAACCCGCTTAAAAATTCATGATGAAGCAGAAGAAAGCTTACATCTCAAAGAAGAGTTAGAAAGTACACCTTTAGGAGGTAGTGCAAAATGACGATCGCATTCCTCTTTATATTACTCTTTGTGCTTATTTTTATTGGCACCCCAATAGCCGTTGCATTGGGTTTATCCAGCATTCTCACCATTCTGTTTTTCTCGAATGATTCATTGGCTTCAATTGCCCTGAAGTTCTTCGAAGCACAGTCTGAGCATTACACCTTACTGGCTATTCCGTTCTTTATCTTATCGTCGGCATTTCTTTCCACAGGTGGTGTGGCACGACGTTTGATCGACTTTGCCATTGCCACAGTTGGGCATGTTAAAGGCGGCTTGGCCATGGCATCCGTGCTTGCTTGTATGCTGTTTGCTGCGGTTTCTGGATCATCTCCCGCAACGGTCGCCGCAATCGGCACGATTGTTATCGCAGGCATGGTAAGAGCAAAATACCCTGAGTCCTTTGCTGCGGGTGTAATCACCACATCGGGCACCTTGGGCATTTTGATTCCACCATCAATTGTTATGCTGGTGTACGCAGCAGCGACTGAAGTGTCCGCAGCACGTATGTTTGAGGCCGGCTTCATTCCTGGTTTGATGATGGGAACCTTATTGATGATTGTGATTTACATCGTCGCGCGCATCAAAGGTTTACCCTCTCTTCCCTTTCCAGGTATTAAGCACCTACTAAAATCTGGATGGGTTGCCTTAGGCGGTATGATGCTCATTTTCATTGTATTAGGCTCCATTTATGGCGGTATCGCCAGCCCTACTGAGGCGGCATCTGTAGCGGCTGTTTACGCATTCATTGTGTCCGTTTATGGCTATCGTGATATTGGCCCTCTGAAAAACTCACCTTGGCGTAAAGATGGCGAAAGTCTTGCCATTGCCACCCTTCGTGGCATCGCACAGTTTCCACAGGCGATGGGAATGTCGATTTTCGATAAAGAGGTACGCAAAGTCATCATGGATGGTGCAAAAGTTAGCATCATGTTGCTCTTCATTATCGGCAACGCCATGCTCTTCGCACATGTGCTAACCACCGAGCGCATCCCGCACATTATTGCTGAAGCGATCACACAATGGGGATTACCTGTTTGGGGCTTTCTGATCATTGTCAATATTCTGCTATTAGCAGCTGGTAACTTCATGGAGCCATCTGCTATTTTGTTGATCATGGCGCCGATTCTTTTCCCTATCGCGACCCAAATGGGAATCGATCCGATTCACCTTGGCATCATCATGGTAGTAAACATGGAGATCGGTATGCTCACGCCTCCAGTGGGGCTCAACCTCTTTGTAACCTCCGGCATTACTGGACGAAGTATGGGATGGGTGATCAAATCCGTTCTACCCTGGATGCTATTGATGCTGTTTTTCCTTATGCTCATCACCTACATACCGCAAATATCTTTGTTCTTACCCGAATATCTCGATAGTCTAAGACAGGCTGGCGGTTAATAAAAAATTACCTAGCGGTTCCCCCTTCAAGCATTTATGTTTGAGGGGGTTTTAAATACCCCCTTCCTTTTCACATTTCATCCCCGCCCCTCCAACCTTTAAATAACGCAATAAACACTATTGCTTAAACTTATACTAAACCCATTAAATATCAAATAGATAGAATAAATGCTTGATTCTTTAGCTACTTGTGGGCATCTAATAGCCAAGATAGAGTCATAGATTCATTCAGAACTCTTTAGGCGGAAAATAATGGCAAAGTGGGCACGCATTTCATATCAAGGAAAAGCAACTCTTGGTGAAATTTCAGGTGACATGATTCACCTTCATGATGGAGATTTATTTGGCGAACACCAAGCAAATGGAATTTCTGTTCCTATGGATGAAGCAGAATGGTTGGCTCCCTGTGAACCCCGTCAATTTATTGGACTGTGGAACAACTTCCATGAACGTCGTGTTGCTGACAAACTCTTCATGCCAAGCTCACCCTTATTGTTCGTCAAACTTTCCAGTTGCGTAACAGGTCATAAAGCTGAAGTTACACGCCCAGCAGGTTATGACAAACGTGTTAAATTTGAGGCGGAACTGGGCATTGTTATTGGCAAAGAGTGTTTTCAAGTGTCAACAGAAGAAGCCGATGAGCATATCTTCGGCTACACCTGTGTCAATGATATCACTGCACCCGAAACGCTCTTTGAACAAGAAGGTTTTACACATTGGTGTCGCGCTAAGAGTTTCCCAACATTTGGACCTATTGGTCCATTTATTGAATCAGACATTAATCCTGACGGTTTGCAAATTCAGGCCATCCTAGATGGCAAACTGGAGCAAGACTACCCTGTTTCCGACATGATCATCGGTCCAAGAAAAATTGTTAGCATGATATCTCAAGACATTAAATTGCTTCCTGGTGACGTAATTGCTTGTGGCACTTCATCAGGTGCGATTGATATGGAGCCAGGTCAAACCATCGAGGTGAATATAGACGGTATTGGTAGGCTTGAGAATACGTACTTAGGGAACCTCTGATAGATTCTCAATCTCAATCTCAACCTCTCTTGCAGTTCAAACCTTTACACGAAGATAAGATTTAGCAAAAAAACAGACATCCACCGTATAAAAATTACACTTTTCTTTGCAGAACAACTAGTATCAAATAAATGGAAGACGCTATAAAAAAGACATCACATTGAAGAATAAAAAGCTTCTCAGCTTCTTCACCTATGCCAGATAGCAGTAGCACCCAACCAGAGTAATACAACATGAAAACGAACAGTCTTCGTGACGTGCTCGATGCACATTTTGAAACCATCAACACCATCATCCTCTCTCGACAGGATCCTGTTACAGGCTTACTTCCCGCAAGCACCGCTATCAATGCCCACGGTGACTACACCGACGCCTGGGTTCGAGACAATGTGTATAGCATTATGAGTGTATGGGGGTTGGCGCTTGCTTACCGCCGAGAAAATCCTGATCACAATCGTAGTTATACCTTAAGTCAAAGTGTGGTGAAACTGATGCGTGGCCTGCTGACCGCAATGATGCGCCAAGCAGATCGGGTTGAAACGTTTAAAAACACCCTCAACCCTCTTGATGCTTTACACGCTAAATACGGCACACAAACCGGATTGGCAGTTGTTGGTGATGATGAATGGGGGCACTTACAGCTCGATGCAACCTCATTGTTCCTGTTGATGATGGCGCAAATGACGGCTTCAGGCTTACGTATTGTGTATACGCTTGATGAAGTGAATTTCGTACAAAACCTGGTTCACTATGTGAGCCACACATTCTGCACACCTGATTTTGGCATCTGGGAACGTGGTAATAAAATTAATCACGGCGATACGGAAGTCAATTGCAGCTCGGTCGGTATGGCAAAAGCTGCCTTAGAAGCCATGTCTGGTTTTAATCTATTCGGCAACGTTGCTAGCCAACAAGCCACCATCCATGTCGTACCCAGTGACATTATTCGCTCACGCCATACCTTAGAAGGCCTATTACCTAGAGAGTCAAATTCGAAAGAAACAGATGCGGCATTACTTAGCGTCATCGGCTACCCAGCTTATGCGATTGAAGACAAAGCCTTGGCAGACAAAACCCGCGGAAAGATCATTAGTAAACTTGCAGGCGAATATGGCTGTAAACGTTTTCTCCTAGATGGACACCAGAGTGTTTTAGAAGACCCTACCAGACTTCACTACGAACCTTCAGAACTTAGAGAGTTTGAAAACGTTGAGTCAGAATGGCCACTCTTCTTTACCTATTTATTGTTAGATGCCCTGATGCGTGAAGATGCAGAAGCCATTCAACACTGGCAGAAAAAACTAGAGCCACTATTTGTTGAAGAAAATGACCAGCCGTTATTGCCTGAGCTTTATATCGTTCCAGAAGAGTCAATTGCCGCTGAGAAGGCAAATCCAGGTAGCCAAAAACGTGTCGCCAATGAAAATGTACCTCTAGTATGGGCACAAAGCCTGCACATGCTATCGGCAATGATTCTGGATGGCACATTACGTCCGAATGATATTGACCCTCTGCGTCGCCGTGAACGCATCGGGCATCAACGTAATACAACACCACTGGTTTCTCTATTAGCGGAAAATGATTCCGTCAAACAACAACTCTTGGATATGGGCTTCAAAACGGAAACACCAGAGGATGTAAAACCGGTTAAGGTGATGCATTCAAATCAGTTATCCAAACTTCATACCCAGCTAGGTAAGAATGATAAATTAGGGCTTTCGGGCAGACCCTATCTCGCCACACGCACTATCACAACCGCCAGCATGTATCTGCTTGAGGGACAGGAAATCGTATTCCTCCCCTACTACTACAATCCACGCGGTTTCTATTTTAGCTACGACAATAAATTACTGGTGGAGCATTTCCGCTCATCGATAAAAGTACTTGCCAAACACTGGGATCAACCCGGCCAACCCATGATGACGTTCTTGGTACAAGAAGATATGTTAGCAAGTAATGAACGCGATGTTGTGCTGGAACTCTTGAACGAATTCCAACGTGGAAAATGCAACTCAGTAGAAGTAAGGACTGGCCCTATGGGGCAGCTCCTCACGAGTGCAGCTATTGAACGCATTGAGTATTTAGATGGCTATCAACTTGATGATACTTTGCTCCGGGGACGTGCACACAACAATAAATCAAAACAAGTACTCGAAGCCTCCTCGGCATCCATCAATAGAGAATTGAAAGCGCTCAAAAAAGATAGCGACGAAACTTTAATCCGCAAACTGATGGAGCATTCTGTTACCCGTCTTCGTGTACATGCTTTTGGACGTTTATGGAAACGCCAAGATGCTCAATATATCTTCGAGTTTGACCAGCAAAACTATTCCATTTCACAAATTGCTGAGGAACTCTATGATACAGCCAGCGGAGATAAAGACTGGGCAGCCATCCGTCATCTTGCTGACATCTGTGGCAAATATGATGACCGCCTGGAAGATGCATTGCTTGATATCGTGATCAGACAAAAGCGTTTGGCAGTCGGTAGAGCCTATTCCGAAAAAGCCATGCTGGAGAAGCCAACAGACAACCAGGGCATCGTCAATACGATTAATGAATTCAGTGGAAAAAACATTGCTGAGAATGTTCTAACCCAGGAAATCATGCTACACCTCGGACACTTGATTCGTACAGAGCCTGAGTTATTCGATGATCTGCTAACCCTCAGAACATGGTACTTCGTACAATTACTCGTTGGGCAAATCAGTAACGAAGAGAGTCTTCCGTTTGGTGAATCCTATGATTTTTTACTAGGTCTTGCGCCTCACGATGTTTACGAAAAACTGCGTGATATTCTCAAAGCATTTAAAAGTGCGGCCACCAAACTTGTTTATCAAGAAAATCTACAAGCATCGGAGATCCCAAGTTTAGAAAAACTGAGAAATTTACCGAACGAAAATAACTTCAAAGAAAATGCAGAAAGCTGGACGGATTGGCGAAAACAGGCTGGCATGGTTGCTCGCCTACCTTCTAATTTCTACAAAGACATTTGGTATCTATTACGCCAATGTAACGCCCTGGTAATCGGCGACAAATATGATGTGCAAAGCCGTTTAAGTACCGACGTAACCTCGCACACCACAGCTGGGGAACGGGATTTCGCTCTGCGTATTGATGATCTCTTACAAAGTATTCATTCGCCAGAATATCGCCAATTGAATATCGAGGCTATCGTGAGTTTAGCATGGTTATTCCGCCAAAGTGACGCCTTGCATATCGAGGATGATCTGGTTCTTGATGTATTGATTGGGCATGCTGTGAGACTCACATGGGAAAGGCAACATACCGATGGTCAATACAACGAACATCGAGGCCAAGCTTGGGAAGAGTTCTATAAACTCTCGCCCAAGGAAGCCGACAATGCCTTCATTGAAGCACTCATGTATTTGCTGACACCACAGCATTTTAGCGAAGCCGTTTAAAAGGAGACAACCGTGATATTGGCAGGCGATATAGGCGGAACAAAAACCAATCTAGCCCTTTATGAAACATCAGTAAATGGGCTAGAGGTTCGTGCACAGAATCAATTTAAAAGTCGGGATTATTCCAGTCTCACCGATGTCCTGATTGCATTCACAAAAGAAACAGAAAACCCAAACATAGAAGCGGCATGTTTTGGTATTGCAGGCCCGGTCATTAACGGGCGATGCCGCACGACCAACTTACCTTGGGATATTACAACATCAGGCTTACAGGAATATCTCAATATTGACAAAGTTCGCTTGATGAATGATCTGGAATCAACAGCATACGGCATGTTGTATTTAGATGATGATGAATTTGTTGACCTAAACCCCAATGGTCGAGTCATTGATGGCAACCGGGCGATTATTGCAGCAGGCACAGGACTTGGTGAAGCCATTATGTTCTGGGATGGTGAACAATATCACCCGATTGGTACCGAAGGCGGCCATAGCGATTTTGCTCCTGTTACTCCTCAGCAAGACGAGCTTTTACAGTGGTTGCGTAACCGTTATCCGGGACATGTTAGCGTAGAGCGCATTCTATCGGGCCCAGGTGTTTACACACTCTATGAATTCCTGGCAGAAACAGGTTTTTCTCCCCAACCCATATTCATGACCAATCTCTCAGAAGATGCAGACCCAAGTGCAATGGTTAGCCAAGGCGCGTTGAGAGATAAAGACCCGCTCTGTTTGGCAGCACTGCGTTTATTTGCAGAAGTCTATGGTGCAGAAGCCGGCAACCTTGCCCTAAAAACCTTATCCTTAGGTGGCGTCTATATTGGTGGTGGCATTGCACCAAAGATTTTACCTATCATTCGTAGCGACCACTTTATGAATAGTTTTACCGCAAAAGGCCGTTTTGAAGAAATGCTCAGAGGCATGCAAGTGCGCGTTGCTCTGAACGCTGAAACATCTTTGTTGGGTGCTGCGCGATTTGCACGGGATAAACTGATCGCAAACTAATCAATCAAAATAAGGGTATAGCCAAGTTCTTGATAGTCCTTTACCTGTGCAGGTCCCGTTGATGATACCGTAATATATTCAGGGAAGTCTTCAGCCGTTACACCGCGCCAGCTAGCATGTGTTTCGCAAATATGGACAGGCACATCCTCAGCGACCAGTTGTTTCACAAAAACATGCGCTTCCTTGGCTTTACTTTGATTGTTTGTCGTCAGATTAAACTGCTCCGAACCATGAGAAACCACGGCAATATCCAACCCTGGAAACTTTTCTTGTAATTGTTTTTTGTAGTTTTCTACCTTTTCTAAGGCATTGAGTAAGTAATCATCTTCATTACCGATCAACTCAAAGACCACACCATCCGGGGCTGTCTCTTGGGCAAGCAAATCAGCCACTAACTCTGGATCAGTATCCGTCGCGTTAGCAGCGTTTGATGTAAAGGCAAAAAAACTAAACAGCAGAGCAACGAAAAAAGGCGAACATAAAAATGGCTTGGTCATGAGTCTTGTATCCTTTACTAATAATTCAGGTAAATTGTGCACGAGAATAAAATCAGTGTTGCAAATCTGTTCGTCAGGCTCATTCCACAAGTGCTAACATGGATTCTAAGCGGCTACGTAGCTCGAGTTCATCTGTGTGTATGATTGTTTTTTGCAATTGCTTACCTTGCTGATCCATAAACATCGCCTCGCCGCTGACCAGCTGATAACGCTCAGCAAATTCTCGCCCCGGTGGAGTTCCCATATCCGCTACCACGAAAACAAGTCGCGCATCAAAATCACTCCTGACTTTACGCAATCGGTTAAGTGCTTCCCCACCACCCGGTGAGTAGTTCTCATAAGCCAAAGCCAGAACCGGCTTTCCCTGACCAATAACAGAAAGATCCGAGTTAAGAGGTTTTCCGGAGCCCATGATCAAAAAGTAGCTTAGCGCAACCAGCGTCAGAAGAAATACGGCAATAACCGAAATCGTTTTAACCATTGTTTTATAGTTTCCCATGTGGAGTACAAGTGATCACACACAAGTGACCGTCAGCTATCAGACTATTTTCACTCAGGCCTCACCGCAATATTCCCCCATACAAACAAGGATTCTACGAACGATCAAAGGACTTAGACGCATTAAGCCTGCTCATTTACCACGCAAGTGCATCAAAATTCCCATTTGCTATTGAAGTCATTGGTTGGCTCGCGGTTATTGCGGGGTTCTTTTTACTATTTGCAGGCCGCAGGATTTTTGTACGCATCATGCACTCAAATAATTTTCCTGAGATTAGCTATGCTCGGATACGTCAAAAAATTATTCGTAAAATTTTTTCAATCTCGTTTATTTTTCATACAGGCTTAGACATAATACCCAACTGTTAGCTCCTGATAACAATAAAATGCACACCAAGCGACACTAACAATTAAAAATTGCAGGAACTATGCCAAGCCTTCTTCAACGACATCTTTATCTTTATATAGGCTGGGTTAGTTTCCTGACAGGCTTCATTGGGATATTTTTACCTCTATTACCTACTACTATTTTTTGGATAATAGCCGCTTGGCTGTGGTCAAAGGGTAATCCTAAATTAGCACAGAAAATTTTCGACCACCCCAAATTCGGCAAACCTACCAAAGAGTTTCTAGCTCATGGCGTCATTAGTACAAAAGGAAAACTATTTGCTAGTGCAGGAATCTCGCTGAGCTTCCTTATTTTATTGCTAACCACTCAACTCCCTACATGGGGTTACTTATTGGTTGGAAGCATTCTCCTCTTAGTCATTATCTGGATCAGCACGCGTCCAAGCCAAATAAAATCCTCATAAACACCAGCCTCAACCCATCGTTTTCTCATCCTTACACTATGCTTAAAAGACTTTAAGCCTTTTTAACGACCCAAAGAAAAAGGGAGCAATCATATGAGTAAGATAGTAGACGAAGTGTTAGCCGCCAATAACAACTATGCCGATACCTTCGGCGAAAAAGCAGAGTTACCCATGCCTCCAGGACGCCATTTCGCAATCCTGACATGCATGGACGCCCGTCTCGACCCCGCAAAATACGCTGGCCTTGCTGAGGGTGATGCACATGTCATTCGCAACGCAGGCGGCAGAGCTAGCGATGATGCCATCCGGTCACTCGTTATTTCTTATAAATTACTAGGCACGAAGGAATGGTTCGTTATTCATCACACCGATTGCGGCATGTTGACATTCAACAACGACATTATGGGAAGTTTGTTAGAAAGCAGTCTCAAAACGGCCAGTGTTGATGAGAATGGCTGGCATGATTCTGGTGAAGGCCCTGGCACACCTGACGGTAAGTTTGTGCAATGGCTAACTATCAGCGATGAAAACCAGAGTGTTATTGATGATGTCGCAAGAATTCGGGATAGCCCAATGGTTCCCGGAGATATTCCCATATACGGTTATATCTACGACTGTAAATCAGGACGTTTAGTGGAAGTACCTGAAGCCACTGCACTTGGTAAGGTCGCCTAGCAACATACTAAGACGCAGACACAAAAAAGCCCGACTTCTACGGAAAGTAGAATTCATGTGCTATCATTTTGGGGAACATAGAAACTTGTACATTATCTGGTTACGGGGCTCTGCCCCGTAACTGCAACAGGTGGCTCTGCCGCCAGCAGATATACGTTAACTCAACGGTAATTACAGGGCAGAGCCCTGTAACCAGAGTGGGAATTATCGATCATTTTATAAGGTGACTACCAATGCAAACCTTTTCAATACGCGATTTACGCGAAAAAAGCGGCGAACTGAGCCGAGAATCTGAAGCGGGCAACCCTGCATTAATCACCCGTCGTGGTAAACCGCTGATGGTCACTCTGCCCTTTACTCAACAGCTGATGGAAAACGGTATCCACATCGCTTTGGCAGAACAACTTTATACAGAAGGCCATGTCAGCTTGGCACGCGCCGCTAAAATTGCCGATATGTCGTATGCACAATTTGCAGAACATCTCAGTGCCTTAAATATCCCAGTGGTTGACTACCCGCCAGAAGAACTGGCTGATGAGTTAGCTGTACTTGCTCGGTGAGGACTGTCATTGTTGCCGACACAGGGCCTTTAATTGCACTTGCAAAAATCGACCAACTGTCACTATTAAGCCAGCTCTACCAAACCATTACTTTACCGGAAACCGTCTTTCTCGAAGCCACCAAAGACAATGCCTGGCAAGATGCCATGCACATCCATAATTTTGTTCAGCAATACGCGAAAGTAGTACCTGATCAACAGACCCAAACGGTCAAAGATTTATTTCTACGACTGGATGCAGGAGAATCGCAAGCATTGGCACTAGCCGATTCACTTCATTGCCCTGTGCTCTTGGACGAACGCCGTGGGCGTGTAGTCGCCAAACAAATGAAGCTGGAAATTGTAGGCACGCTAGGCTTGCTGATCACCGCAAAGCAGGAAGGCTTAGTACCCGGAATCGGCAGTTTATTAAATGCTATGAGCAATAATGGCTATCGTCTATCGCCAGCACTCATACAACAAGCATTGGAGATTGCAGGGGAAGCTTAGCTTAGCTGATCTCTATCGCAATAGCTTCTATGCTACGCCCACCCATAACATTCAATCAGACACAAAAAAGCCCGACTTCTACGGAAATAGAACGCCGGGCTTCTGCTAAAACAATTTATACCATTAAGGCATTATTTGTTTTCGCGATTCTCAATTAGATCATCAACGACAGATGGATCAGCCAAGGTAGAGGTATCACCTAAACCATCAACTTCGTTCGCTGCAATCTTACGTAAGATACGACGCATGATTTTACCAGAACGTGTCTTTGGTAGACCTGGAGCCCACTGGATAATGTTGATCTTAGCAATTGGACCAATCTCACCACGAACCAGCTTAACCAATTCTGTTTTAAGCTCATCAGTGCCTTCTTCGCCTTCCATCAAGGTAACGTAAGCGTAGATGCCCTGACCAGTAAGATCATGTGGATAACCAACAACCGCAGCCTCAGCCACTTTCTCATGTAAGCCAATACCTGCTTCGATTTCAGCAGTACCCAAACGGTGACCAGATACGTTCAATACGTCATCAACACGTCCTGTGATCCAATACGTTCCATCTTCATCACGTTTTGCACCGTCACCAGTGAAGTAATAGCCTTTGAACATAGCAAAGTATGTTTCATAGAAACGTTTGTGGTCTCCGTAAACAGTACGGATCATTGAAGGCCATGGACGATCAATCGCGAGGTTTCCAGCTGCTGGATTACCTTCGATAACATTGCCTTCATCATCCAAAAGTACCGGATTAACACCAAAGAATGGAGCGGTTGCAGAACCTGGCTTAAGCGCATGTGCACCAGGAAGCGGCGTCATCATATGCGCACCCGTTTCTGTCTGCCACCATGTATCAACAATCGGGCACTTACCATTACCAACAACATTGTGGTACCACTCCCAAGCTTCTGGGTTAATTGGCTCACCAACCGTTCCAAGAACCTTAAGCGACTTACGTGAAGTCTTCTCAACAGGCTCGTTACCTGCACCCATCAATGAACGAATCGCAGTAGGCGCTGTATAGAAAATATTAACTTCGTGCTTATCAACAACCTGCCAGAAGCGAGAAATGTCTGGGTAAGTTGGAATACCTTCAAACATCAAGGTTGTTGCACCGTTAGCCAATGGGCCATATACGATGTAAGTGTGACCTGTTACCCAGCCAACGTCAGCAGTACACCAGTAAACATCACCGTTTTTATAATCAAAAACTGCTTCGTGAGTCATCGCAGCTTGTACTAAGTAACCACCTGTTGAGTGTAAAACACCCTTTGGTGTACCTGTAGAACCTGATGTATAAAGGATAAACAATGGATCCTCAGAATCCATTTCTTCAGGAGGACAATCTGGGCTAGCAGCATTAACAGCTTCGTCATACCAAACGTCACGATCATCATTCCACTCAACGGGCTCACCACCACGACGAACAACGATACACGTATGAACGTTAGGGCAAGTTTCTAAGGCTTTATCAGCATTCGTTTTAAGAGGAATCTTACGACCACCACGCATAGATTGGTCAGAAGTGATCACGACCTTACAATCAGAATCTTGAATACGGCTTGCAAGTGCTTCAGGAGAGAAACCACCGAATACGATAGAGTGGATTGCACCAATACGCGTACAAGCCAGCATGGCAATTGCTGCTTCTGGTACCATTGGTAAGTAAAGCGATACACGATCACCTTTCTCAACACCACGTGCTTTTAGTACATTGGCGAAACGAGAAACTTCTTCATGAAGTTCACGGTAAGTAATTTTACGATCTTCATCTGGGCTATCGCCTTCCCAAATAATCGCGACTTGATCACCACGTGTTTCTAGATGGCGATCTAGACAGTTGTAAGAAACATTGAGTTTAGCGTTCTTATACCATTCAATATGTAAATCATCTTGATCGAAACTGAAATCAGACACTTTATCCCATGGCTTAAACCAAGAAACGTATTTCTCTGCTTGTTCCGCCCAAAATCCCTCAGGATCATCGATAGAACGTTGATACATCTCTTGATATTGTTCTGCGTTAATATTCGCTTGTGCTGCAAATTCCGCAGAAACCGGGTGTGCCGGATGTGATGTTTCAGACATAAACTCCTCCTAGGATGTTTTTAAAATTCTCTGAAAGGATAGTCTAGCTAAAAAAAGTACCTTTATCACTCCATGAACTAATATTATGGAGAAAATTTCCGAATATCATTATTACGTAACCAATGATATTTAAAACAAGCCAAGACTCTCTAAATCTAGGTAATACTGCGTCGACAATCAGGATATCGACAATTCTGTGAAGCAGACCTCCTTTCTGAAAGCTTCCTCAACCTATCTAGTATTTCTGACAAAAGAAAGCACAGCCAACTAGCTATTAAGAATTCTATTCATAAGTATTTGCAATACCAATGATACATGATTTTCATCAAAACAATGGAAATAAGCTCCCTGACAGCCGCCTCCCTTATTCGCCACTTATCCGCTCAAAGAACATCATTTTGAACAACGTGGATAAAATGCTATGCAAATAATATTCATGCTGGGCTTACCATGATTTCATCCCATTCATTATCCAATCGGTTTTGGATAAACACACTTCTCTCTATTTTGCTTGCTTGCATTAGCCATACCGCCATTGCTAACGACAAGATACAAATACCTAAAATTATACAAAGTATAGACTCAACCATTAGCAACAAACCTGAGTATTATCCGCAATGCCGGAAAACACCGTTGCGTGTTGGTAAAGAAGACTACCAAAAAGGCTACCTGTCACTTCGCGGCTTGAAGGGTGTCTACATCAATATTGATGATGTTTTAAAGGGTGCAGCAGCAAGAAATGTTGTACTTGAGGAAAACCTCAAAGGCCTTGTCGTCAAAATGCTCAATGACGCAGGCCTACGCCTTCTCACCAAGGAAGAAATGAAGAAAACACCAGGGCAACCAGAAATGAGTATGTACCCTAGCTTCCCTAATCACCTCGGACCTTACAATGAAGGTGATGAACGCATTCCATACCGTGAAGATTGTTGTAGCATCGGCATCTGGACATCTTTCGCACAAGGCGCAGCAACTTTACGTGACCCACTAACCAATCATAAACTCGGCACATGGGGTACAGGGCATAACACCACGGATTGTTCAGATGTAGGCGGCTGGATGAGTAAGGTCGTCAAAGAAACCGTAGAAGCCTTCGTTGAAGATAAAGTCAAAGCTGAAAAAGAAAAGATTGAACAAAAAGAGAAAGCCCAAGCAGCAGGTAAAAAGATTCTCGAAGCAAAGAAACAAGAAACACCTGCTGAAAGTGGTGCGATGGAATGCAATACATCACTCATGATGTATATCGAAATGTTTAAGACCAATCAAACCCACATCATGCCTTCTAAGTATTTTGTTTTAAACAAATTGGCCGAAGCAATGATGTCATGCCCAACGTATCACTACATTATCGAAACCCATGCTGACCCACGCGCAAGCCATGCCTACAATGAAAAACTATCGGAAAAACGTGCGGCATCAATCAAACGTTACCTGATGAACAAAGGCGTCGATGAAAATGCGTTTGAAATGATGGCATTTGGTGAATCACGCCCCGTTACTGCTGGCGTCGCCGATGAAGATTATGCGGCAAACCGTCGCGTTGTCGTCACACCCATTAAAGTTCAACCCTAGTCATGCGCTACTTTCTACTAGCAACTCTGTTCGTTTCTTTGCTCAGCGCTTGTGAGCAAACAGAACCTGAAACAGCAGCGGAAGAAAAACTCCCCCTACCCATCTACCTCTATCAAGGTTACAAAGAAGCCGTTGGAGAAAAAGCTACAGATGGCATTTTCCAAGACTTCAGCACTGATAGCGGCAACCTCGGCTATATCTGGTCGGACTCCGATGCGACCCTGCACAATAGCGACGACAATGGCTGGATTAAAGGCCATGTGGTGCGCGATGAAAATGATCCGTTCTTACGTGTGAGCTTCAATCGCCAAGGATACGGTGGCAGCATCACCATCGTTCCCGTCGAAAAAACACCAGAAGCGATTCCCGCTAACGGTGCTTATTTACGCATTCCGCTACGCACTAGCAAAGGTGCTTGCTTGGGATTGCGAATCAAAGAAGCAGACAATGAGATCTGGGCATACGGCCCCAAAATCAATGAATACAGCCGCCTTTGCATCAAGCCAGACCTGAATTGGCGTTACTTCGAAATACCACTCTCCACAGCATCC
>CACVAY010000008.1:0-7496 GCA_902727985.1 uncultured Thiotrichaceae bacterium
CATCGAGTATTTCTAGCAAATAGCTGTCTACATCTTCTTCAGCCGATTGCTCAATCCACTTCGATAGGGTTGCATGCATTGTGTCGAGGGTATAAGGCTTCGACATATAATCATCCATACCACTAGCAATGCATCTTTCACTGTCACCCTGCATAGCGTTTGCAGTAATCGCGATAATAGGTACGCGAGCAAGATTGTTTTCTTTTTCGAAATGTCTAATCTGGCAGGTGGCTTCAAAACCATCCATAACAGGCATCTGACAATCCATCAAAATGGCATCAAATCCCCCCTTTTTACGGGCTTTTAAAGCCTCTAGGCCGTTGTTAGCAATCTCGTAGTCGAGACCAAACTGCGATAAGCTCTCTTCACCAACATAAATATTCACTGGGCTGTCATCCACCAGCAATACTTTGCCTTGTAAAGTAAATGTAGAATCCTCTTTTGAGGGGGCTTTTTGCCTATCAGCGCTCTCACGATGTGTGTTTAAAGTGTGGCTTACTTTAGGCTTGGTAATATTTTGTACTGTATCAATAGCGCCATACAATGTTGATTGCTTGATGGGCTTGTTCAGCATCAGGTCGTAAAGCCCTTCATCGTTCATTTCTGCGTCCAAAATGATGGAGCTAAGAAGGATAATTTTCAAATGTTGATAAATAGGGTTTGAGCGAATTTCTTCAGCAACTTCCTTACCCGTTTTAATCGGCATTTGCATATCGAGTAGTAGAATATCAAAAGGTTTGTGCGTGGCAGCTTCTTCGAGTAATTTCAAACCCTGCTCCCCACTGTCGGCAATGATGCTTTCTGCATCATGTGAGGTGAGATAGTTGTCAATAATTAATCCATTGGTTTTATTGTCATCAATGGTAAGGATGCGCAGCTTATTTAGCGATTGTAGCGGCATCGCCTTTTGTGAAATCACCATAAAAGGCAATTCGAACCAGAAAGTAGAGCCTTGATTTTCAACGCTGTTAAGCCCGATTTCCCCTCCCATCATAGTGACTAGGCTTTTGGATATGGTTAACCCTAAGCCCGTTCCCCCATATTTACGACTTGTTGAAGTATCTGCTTGTGTAAAAGCTTCGAAGAGTGAGGCTTGGTTTTCTTGAGAAATACCGATTCCTGTATCGGTAATTTCAAATCGGATATAGATATTGTCATTGTCATCGGAATAATCAACGATGGACAAGGTAACCGCGACCTCACCCTCCTGAGTAAATTTAATCGCATTGTTTACCAGGTTGCTGATGATTTGCTGAAGTCGCAACATGTCGCCTTTAACAAGCGTGGGCAAAATTGGCGGGATATAGCATAACAGTTCAAGGTTTTTACGTTGTGACTCAATAGAAAGCAGCTCAATGCTGTCTTCGAGTGTTTTACGAAGGTCAAAATTAATGGACTCAATGTAAAGCTTTCCAGATTCAATTTTGGAAATGTCTAAAATGTCGTTGATAACGTTCAATAGCATGTTGGCTGAGCCATGAGCTGTTTCCACATGATCGCGTGCTTTATCAGGCAGGGGCATTGTTTGTAGCAAACCAAGCATACCCAATACGCCGTTCATAGGGGTGCGGATTTCATGACTCATATTGGCAAGAAAATCAGACTTAGTCTTTGCTGTTGCCTCAGCTTGCTTACGGGCTCTTAATAAATGTTCTTTGGCTTGATCGTTGGTAATGGCTCTTGATATTAAGTCTCCTATGTTGAGCAGGGAGTTTTTCTTACGCTGGCTATCATCTGGGTCACTCGGTGTAACAATGAATAATGCGCCCATTGCCCTGTCTTCTTGAAAGAGTGGAACCAAATAAAAAGCAGGAATATCAAGGGGGGGGGCAGAAGATATTTCTGATGCATTGGCGATAATAAGACGTCGCTGTTTAATCGCTTTTAGACAGAGAGAAGGCAGTTGTTTGAAATACTCACTGTTATACTGAGTGGCTTCGTTATTGTTATACACGCTAAATGTTTTGAGTTTGGTTTTGCAGTCTGAAATCAAAAACACACCCAGCTTGCTCGCTTGTGTCGCTTTAAAGGTATTTGCGATAGATGATAGCGCTAAGTTTGTTCGCTCTTTTAATGTCCCTTCACCCTGCAGAGTGGTACTAATCTTTGCTTGTATTAATGCATCATTTCTATCACAAAGGATGGTCTCTTCGAGAGCTTTGGCGCTGGTAATATCGGTGTAAATTGAAATATATTCGTAAGGGATGCCTTCCTCATCCATAAAGGGTACAACTGTTGTATCAACCCAATAGGGTGTTCCATCCTTTGATATATTTTTTATTTCACCGTGCCAGTGATTGCCTTCTGAAACGATATGCCACACATTACGCCAGAAAGTATCAGGGTATTCTGGGGATTTAATCATCCAGTTATCACTGCCGACTAATTCTTCGTCAGAACACCGAGTGAGATTCTTCAGTTTTTCATTAGCATACAAAACATGACCGGTCACATCACTGCGACTGACGCTGCAGTGTTGATTGACCGCATATTGTAGGTTTTTGTGGTCGATCTCCTTTTTTTTGAAATCCAATAAAAGGCAGATATTCTCATGATATTTTCGATTAACACGCGTGGCGCTAATCATCTGAAAAATGAAGAATATGGGAATAAGAATGGCGAATATATGATAGGCATCGCCTCCCAATAGTAATCTCAGCTCTACGGGGAAAAGCAATATCACAAAAAAACCACTTATCATGCCCAAATGGTAAGACAGATTGCCTACGACATAGGCACCAACACCGATAATCAGCATGATCATGTAAAACTGATGCTCCAGTGTAAGGTGTGGAAAGTAGCTCCAGAACAAGACTCCCCAGCTCATGGCACTCATCGCTATATTGATAGCGATACGTATTAGAAAAAAGGTTTGGTTTTCTTGTTTTTTGTTAGATCGGAAGAAGGCAAGGGCATCAAGCAGGCGGAACGCCGATATAACAACAATCAACAGTTCCCAGCTGATGAGATTTTTCTTGCCTTCTGTGACTTCAGCGAATAAAAAATGCACCAGAACCAAAGCAAGGAGGGTACTAATAACAGAAAGAAAAATTCCTTCATAAAGGGCTTTGATTTGCACTCCTAAGAACGCTTTTTTAAAATCGTGATCAGGCATTATTTTTATTATTTATTTTTTTAATGAGATATGTGTCTCAAAAAGCTACACGGACTGTCTTAGAGTATAGGGTGTTGCCAGTTCTGTAACAAAACTACAAAGATAACTGGCTCATGCCTGAATACAGTATGTGTACTGCAAATGATGATTTAGTGGCTGTTTGAGTCGGCTATATTGGCCATGTGATGGTGAATTCTGCGCCTCCCAGCGATGATTTTGAAATGTTAATGCTACCTTGATGTTTTTCGATGATGCGTTTTGCGATCGCAAGTCCCATACCAAAACCTTGTTGTTTCTTGTTGCGGCTAGCTTCGAGCATGGTGAATGCACCGAATAGACGCTCGTATTCGCTTTCAGGAATGCCGTCGCCATCATCACTAACATGCAACTCATAATGACCGCTTGGAGATTTGATTAGTGTTACCAGAACTCGCTCTTCGGCATAACGCAACGCATTTTGTACCAAATTGTTGAGTACACGACGCATCAATGCTGGGTCGATGGTGGTTATGTCTTCGTCATCAATCTGTTGAGTTGCGGATGATAGTTCTTTATCACCTTGCAAGCGTGTGAGTTGTTCCACACTGTTGTTAAACCATGGTTCGATCTTAATGCTCTGTATATTCAGGTGTGCGTCATGTTGGTCAAAACGGGCGTAAGTCAGTAGCTCCTCAAGCAACGCGTCCATCTCTTCAATATCGATATTCAAATTGTTGATATAGCGCTGACGATCACTCGTATTATCGCTGTCTTCTAACATATCTAGTGAGAAGCGCATCCGCGCAACAGGGGTACGTAATTCGTGCGAGACAGCTGTGGTGAGTTCTTTTTGCGCATGCATGGTGGTTTCGAGTCGTTCTGCCATGGTATTGAAGGCGGCAGAAATAGGTGCAGTGCTAGATAATTGACTGTACTTAACGCGTGTTGCAAATTTGCCCTTCCCAAAAAGGTGGGTGGCTTCGCGGAGTTTACTCAAATTATGCCATAACGGAGCGACAGCAATGAAAATAGCGCTACTAAAAAGCAGTACAAGAATGCCAAATAGGATATAGCCCATATAGAACATATTCCATGGAATGGTGACAGGGCCAGACTGCACATAGTACGGACTATTTTCGATGAGTTGGACTACTGTTGCCACACGCTGGGTTTGTGTGAGATTGACAATTTTTCCTGCTTGCAAAGGCTGCCAATTCTCATTGGTGGTATCAAGGTTTTCCAGTAATTTGAGAGAGAGTGGAATCTCAAAATGGGTTTGCATAGTGCGAATGATGGGCTGCCATTGTTCTTCAGGCTTGCCTTTGAGTGTATTTCGAATTAACTGAAAAGAACCCCGATAGAAATAGTGTCCAGTGACGGTTGTTGTCAGGTTGTCTACACTGACATCAAGGTCAAAAGGGAGTTGCCAAGCCAATTGCGTGTTCAAAATGCGCCGATAATGCAGTGTCGGCGCTTCTTCTTTTTCATCTTTGTCTGTTGAGTTGGTGCTCACCATATTACCAGTTGCATGTTGATCACGAGGAGGGGGGGCAAGATCTTCGCGTTCATGGGTGACGGTCAATCCTTGCTTCAAACGCTGCATCTCTTCGGTTGAGAGGAAGTTCAAATCCTGCATGCTTAAAATATCGAATAAAGGGCCAAAACTCCGTTGATAATCGGAGACTTTGGCAACCATTGCATCAGGGCTTAATCCCTGTATTTCCTTTTCAAGCAAATGAAATGTGCCATGTGAAATGCGGTATTCGATGCTATCAACATCCGTCATGCTAAACAGTGCATCAGGTAATTTGTTCAAGGTCAGCATAAACAGTATAAGTGCGCTGATGATCAAAACATTCAAGGTTAAGAATAATCTAAGCATGAGACTCCCCTTTGGTGAAGCCATCAGCAACAAACAAATACCCCTGTCCACGTACCGTTTTGATGCCCGTTGGTTTGGTGGGATTGTTTTCGAGTAGCTTACGGAGTCGCGAAATACGGATATCCACTGAGCGATCCAGGCCGTCATACTCAGTGCCATTTAAGGCTTCCAAGATCGTATCGCGGGTTAGAATTTCACCGGCTCGACTGGCGAACAGAAAGAGCAGATCGTATTCCTGGGTCGTGAGAGTGATTTCCTGATTATTTAAAAGCACCAGTCGTGCAGCAGGTTTGATATGCAAGCGACCAAAGTGTAGCTCTGTTGATAGATTCGTGTCGGGTTGGCATTGGACGCGTCGTAGTAAGGTGCGGATGCGCGCTAACAACACGCGAGGTTGAACAGGTTTGATGACGTAATCATCAGCCCCGAGTTCTAGGCCAACAACCTGGTCAATATCTTCATCCTTTGCGGTTAGCATGAGAATAGGGCGATCGTAATACGGTCTGATTTTACGACACACTTCGAGGCCGTCTAAGCCGGGAAGCATCAAGTCGAGTATGATTAAATCGGGTTGGGTATCCAGAATGCGTTGCACAGCAGTATCCCCACGGTATTCTGCATCCACTTTCATGCCCTGTTTTTGCAAGTATTCCACCATCAAGTCCGATAAGCGTTTATCGTCCTCGACAAGTAAGATGGAATGATAGTGTGTTTGATCTGTCATGCCTTGATTCTTTCCTATTCATCGAAGCAGTACAAGTTAGAAAATGTTGGAGTTTTGTAATAGAAACAACGCTACAAAGCCAATACACAACGTAACGTTTCTATAACAGTTCTCTCACAGACCGTACAAACCTCAGTCCCTACAATTTAATGCGTTATTCACAAATTAATGACAAAGGATGAGACATGAAAAAGACATTGATGACTGTAGCTAGCGTATTGGTGATTGCAGTTTCAAACGGTCTACAGGCCGAAGAGCGAGGTAGAATCGGCATGGGAATTAATCTGAGTAATAAACTCGATATTTATAATAATGCTGATAGTGATGCTATAGCAGGGGTGCATTTTCAATATCGAGGAAAACGGCTGAATATTGATGAGGAAACGATTGCTTACACCTTATCAGATACAGAGAAATACCAGATCGAACTCATGGCGAGATCAGAAAACCGCGGGCTTGAACAAGATTATCTAACAGATTTTACGGGTCTGAAAGAACGCGATGAGTCATTGGATGCGGGGTTTAGAGCAGGCTTTAAAACGCAATATGGCTTATTGAGTGTCGAAGCAACAGGTGATATCACTGGGACGCATAATGGGCAAGAAGTTGACATACGCTTTGGCCCTGATTTTTACCAAAAAGCGTGGAATGGAAAACGTGAAGTCAGTATTGGCGCTTTGGCGGGTGTGAAGTGGCAGAGTAAAGACGTGGTTGATTATTACTACGGCGTATCAACTGGTGAAGCGACCGCATCTCGTGCAGCGTATAACGGTGAGGATGCCGTTACACCGTATGTTGGGATGGAGGCAAAAGCTAATCTGAGCAAACGCTTTTCCATGCATGGCAATGTGCTCTACAAAGATCGTCCTGATGAAATCACCAATAGCCCATTGGTAAACAAAAGTAATGATGGTGAGCTGAATCTTGCGGTGACGTATTGGTTCTAGCGGGTATAGGTAAGTGTGTTTTTAAGGATACTTACTGAGAAGAAACGTTAACTGATGAGACTACATACAGAGTGTAAAGGTTTGTAAATGTCCTTTATACGTTCTTGAGGTGTGATCTATGCTGATGAGCGAGGCTCTGTAAAACATTAAGAGTTTTCGCAGGGCTATATTCACTTCTTAGAAGGAGTTCAGTATGAAAAGATATTTATTGCTTACGCTGATGATTGGTTCAGGCGTTATATTTAATAGCGGCTGTTCTAGCAACACCGCGAATGGGGCAGCAATCGGTTCGCTGGTTGGTGCAGGTATTGGTAAGTCAACGGCTAATCATAAAGATAAACGTGCGGCAATTGGGGCGGTTGTTGGTGGTGCAGTGGGGGCGGCGATTGGTGCAGAAAGTGATCGCGCCGCTAATAACACCACAAACACCACGAATTCCACGAGCTATAATGATGCCTCTATTAGACATACGCATGATTATGGGAATGGTTCATCACAAACTCACGCACATTCGGGGGGCGATGTAAGGCATAGCCATCAACAACAATATTCAGACCCGTATGTCTATCGTTCTGATGTTCGTGGCTACAATCATCGCAATCACAAGAAACGCCATCCTCGTAAACATCGCCATAATCCGTACTATTACTAGCAGCTAGCTATGGTATGGGCGTAAGACTGTTATGGCGTAGTTTCTTCCATAAGTCCTAGCGATTTAGCGCGTTTTTTCCAGTTCTCACGCGCTAGAACTTGCATATCTTCTGTATTATCAAGTTCATCGACAATTTCTAGTCCAAGCAAGGTTTCAATCACATCTTCCATAGTGACTATACCTGCCATACCGCCAAA
>CACVAY010000008.1:7596-10190 GCA_902727985.1 uncultured Thiotrichaceae bacterium
GTTTTTTCCAGTTCTCACGCGCTAGAACTTGCATATCTTCTGTATTATCAAGTTCATCGACAATTTCTAGTCCAAGCAAGGTTTCAATCACATCTTCCATAGTGACTATACCTGCCATACCGCCAAACTCGTCAACCACTAATGCAATATGTTCACGTTTCTCAAGTAATCGATCATGCAGCGTGGTGATCGGAAAACCTTCGTTCACTACCATAATGTCGCGTCGTATTGTACTAAGCGGCTCGTCACCTTTCCCCTCTAAAAGACTGGCGAGTAAATCATCTTTAAGGAAGAATCCTGTTACACGATCTTTTGAATCCTCATGATAGGTTGGGATGCGTGAAAACTGCAATTTTGGATTGGCCTCATAGAAATCTTGCAAGGTCATTTCCTCAGCTGCTGCTTTAACCACCGTTCGCGGCGTCATAATACTCTTCGTTTTAATGGTATTAAAACGTAGCAGATTCTTAATAATGGCGGATTCATTACCCTCGAAAACACCTTCCTGTTCGCCAATTTCAGTCATTACCATGAAGTCTGAGCGTGACAATACGCTTTTGTCCTTATCTTTTTTTAGAAGCTTGGTGATCAATTGCGTTAGCCAAATTAAAGGGGCTAGTAACAGCATGATGAAGTTCAATGAAGCGACAGTGAATGGCGCAAGTTCTTTCCAGTAATTTGCCCCTAGGGTTTTGGGGATGATTTCAGACAGAATCAGAATGCCTAGGGTCATCAATACCGGAACAACCGCTGTTGTGATCAATGGGTTGGTTTCTGCCCAAATCATATTTGCCTGACTACCAACGCCAATGGCACCAACCGTGTGCGCAATGGTGTTTAGGGTGAGAATAGCGGCTAAGGGACGATCAATATTTTCTTTGAAATCATGTAAATGATGGCCAATGGAGGTGCCTTCTTGCATCTGGATCCGAGCGTAGGAAGGGGTAATACTGAGAAGTACCGCTTCCCATAACGAGCACAGGAAAGAGAACAGGATAGCAACGAGAAAAAAGATAATAAGTAGGCTGAGCATTAAGGATCTTTTTGAATAACTTTGGATGTGAGCAAGCATAGCATAGCATTGCAGAGAATTGCTCAAACCGAAGCTCTGTGAGTTTTATGCCTGGATTGAACAAACAGCGCGTTCCTTTATCGGCTAAGTATTTACTATTTTTCCAACAGTTATATGCTTTTTCAACGAACAATAATCAATAAGAAGGAGAAACAAATGGGTATCTGCGTATGGTCAGAATTCAGCGATTTAAATATTCCTACATCCGAAACAGGTAAAGCCTTGAAAGCCATCAAAGAATTGCAACAGACTTCCACCGACTATTTGCGTGCTGATACCCGTGCAATTCTCAACGCGGATTCTCTCAAACATGCGCTTAACGAATGGGGGTTTGATGTTGCGGATAAAACAACGGGCTTAAGTGAGTTTGAATTTGTCGGTGATAAGGGAGACTTTACGCCGCTTATGTATGCACTTGCTCCACACGTTGAATCAGGTGGGAAGTTGGAAATGGGGATGGAAAATGATGGCAGTGACCTGATTGTTGAGTTCAGTTTCAAAGATGGAAAAGTTACCAGTGAGTCATTTTTGCAATACGATGAATTCCGAATTCCTACTGATGATTATACCAAGAGAAATTCGGAAAACCTGAATTGGTATTCGGAACAAATCCATTTTAGATACGAAGGTAAAAAGTATCGCATTGTTAGCTGGAAGGATATTGATGGGGATCTTGAGGTCGCTAAAAAACAAGTGGCTAAAGGCCTCAAATACGGTAAGGGCTCAGCTGACTATCTGGAGTGGAGTTATGAATATACGCGCGGTATTTTGGCTGAGAAGATTCATGAAGAATTAATTGACGACGATAAAAAGTTGCAGGCTGTTGTGACTGAAAATCGTTATGGTTCACTGTGTCTCAATACGCCTAGCGTTGCATTTATTGACCTTGATAAGCCTGGCAGTAAAGTCAAAATCAAACTTCAGAGCCAAGAAAAACAAGCTCCCTATAAGCAATGGATTGAAAACAGTGTAAAGGAGTATTTTGGAAAGAATACTGAACAATCTGGAGTCCTCTATGAAACGGCAGAGGGAATGCGTTTAGTCTTTACACATGATCTATTTACGGTCAGTGAAGCTAAGCAGCAAGGTTTTTTCGACATTCCCTATTGTGATCCGCTTTATGTAAAGATGTGTGAAATTCAGGAGTGTTTCCGTGCGCGTTTGACTCCAAAGCCTTGGCGAATTGAAAAGGGAGAGAAGGCGGCAGTTTGTCGAAAGGTTGCGGTATTTAATTCTGGCAAAGAGATCGATAATACTGAATTGGATGCGGTTCTCGCATTGCATGAAAACTATTGTATTGACGATAACCTGGAGTTGGCATAAAACGGGATTATCTTAATTAGGTTCAGGAGACGCTAATTTGAAAGATGGTAACTGTGAATAGATTTAGCAGTTCAGCGATTCCCGCTGATGTGTGAAACCGAGCCGAGCGAAACAAGTACTTTATGAGGAGCAAAAAATACCACTCAAAGCCTGCTGCTTTGCCTGAAATCTGCCGTTGTTCTACCGCTTAATACGCTGT
>CACVAY010000009.1:0-47424 GCA_902727985.1 uncultured Thiotrichaceae bacterium
ATATGCGCCTTCTCAAAACCTTCAATCGAGTGAATAAAATCTAGCTGCACGTCGAAAGGTAAACTTGTAGAAATACCGTTAGGATAGACTTCATAAGTATCTAAACCTTCTGGCTCAACAAATATCTGGTGCTTGTCACGTTCGGCAAAACGGACCACTTTATCTTCGATAGATGGGCAGTAGCGCGGCCCTGCTCCCTCTATTGCTCCTGTGAACATCGGGGAACGTGGGATTCCTTCTTGAATGATATCGTGTGTTTTTTGATTTGTGTAAGTGATATGACAAGAGACTTGCCGTGGATGTTCTTCACGCTTTCCCATGAAAGAGAACACTGGCGTTGGATCATCGCCCGCTTGCTCCTGCAATTTACTGTAATCAATACTGCGGTTATCAATACGGGCTGGTGTTCCCGTTTTTAGACGTTCCACTCGAAACGGCAACTCACGCAAGCGTTGTGCAAGACGGTTCGAAGGAGGATCACCAGCTCGTCCACCTGTATGATTCTTTTCACCAATGTGGATAATCCCACCTAAAAAGGTTCCAACAGTTAATACCACTGTGGGTGCTTTAAAGGTTACACCTAGTTGTGTCACCACACCTACCACTTGCTCATTTTCAATCACAAGATCTTCAGCAGACTGCATGAACAATTCTAGATTAGCTTGGTTCTCAACAATTGTCCTTATTGCAGCTTTATACCGTACGCGGTCTGCTTGAGCACGAGTAGCACGAACGGCTGGGCCCTTACTGGCATTAAGGCGTCTAAACTGGATACCACCACAGTCAGCACCATGCGCCATTGCCCCACCAAGCGCATCAATTTCTTTGACAAGATGCCCCTTCCCTATGCCACCAATGGCAGGGTTGCAACTCATTTGACCGATGGTTTCAATGTTGTGCGTTAGCAGCAGGGTTTGCATACCCATACGCGCAGCAGCAAGTGCGGCCTCGGTTCCTGCATGGCCACCACCAACTACAATAACGTCATATTCTTTGGGATACAGCATGGTTAGGTTCGTGTTATTTGATTATGCAATAGCTTCTTGTGCAGTATAGCCTTCTTTCTTAATGCCTAGTCGATTGAACAATTTCATGTCCGTATCTTCTTCAGGGTTATCAGTTGTTAGTAAAGTTTCTCCATAAAAAATAGAGTTTGCACCTGCGAAGAAACACATTGCCTGCATCTCTGCATTCATTTCAGTTCTTCCAGCAGATAATCTAACATAAGACTTAGGCATGATAATACGCGCAACGGCTATAGTTCGGATAAAGTCGAAATTATCAATTTCATCTGTGCCATCAAGCGGCGTACCTTTAACCTGTACCAATTCATTGATGGGTACCGACTCTGGGTGCTTCTCAAGATTGGCTAATTGTTGCAGTAGGCGCGCACGGTCACGAGCTGTCTCACCCATGCCAAGAATACCACCTGAACAAACGTTAATCCCTGCACCACGAACTGATGCCAAAGTATCTAGTCGGTCTTGATAACTGCGCGTGGTAATCACCTCGCCGTAAAACTCAGGTGAGGTATCAAGATTGTGATTATAGTAGTCCAAACCTGCATCTGCCAAACGTTCGGCTTGTAGTTTAGTCAACATACCCAGCGTTACGCATGTTTCCAAGCCAAGATCCTTAACTTCTTTGACCATCGTAATCACTTTATCGAGATTTTTATCCGTGGGATTCCGCCATGCAGCCCCCATGCAGAACCTTGTTGCACCACTATCTTTAGCGCGATTAGCAGCTACTAGGACTTCATCGAGAGGTAACAACTTCTCTCGTTCTAATCCCGTATCATTTCGCGCACTTTGAGAACAATAAGAACAATCCTCAGGACAGGCTCCTGTTTTTATGCTCAGTAACGTACTGACTTGAACCTCATTAGGGTC
This sequence comes from uncultured Thiotrichaceae bacterium, assembly GCA_902727985.1. Lineage (GTDB taxonomy): Bacteria > Pseudomonadota > Gammaproteobacteria > Thiotrichales > Thiotrichaceae > HyVt-477. The sequence goes on from CACVAY010000009.1 coordinate 1,893, forward strand.
GAAGCTCTCGCGATGTATTGTCTGAGCCTTAAAAAGCAGGTCATTGAAGGGTAGATCATACAGTCGTTCAATTTCTTCAACTGTCCAATCAGTGCGTAATTGTGTCATTATTTATTCCAGTATTTGGTATTTCAACATCTTCCCAATCTTCTTTTCCAGCTTTAACGATATCAATAATCGCTAAAGGTACAACAAGAAGAAAGCAGAATCCCCATAATGCCCACCAATAGTCGGTAAAGAAAGTCTTGGGAGCAAAGGTAAGTATCGGTATTAACAAACCTGATAGGCCGTAGTAATAGTATGCACCACGTTGCGTGTAATACCCAACTCTAGGGTTTGGATGATGCCGATACAACGCGTAAACAAACATGGATGCGCCAAACCAAAAAATAAAGAGTGGAAAAGGAACCGTTACTGACGCAATGGTACCAATATTAAAAACTCTGGCAGCGAAGCGAGACTGTTTAGCTGTAACAATGTTTGCATTTTTGTCCGTCATAGAGACTCCTGACCTATAGCAGTAAAATATTATACAATTTAAATCAACACACAAAGAACCTTTGTTGTCTGAAAATTTACTTAATCAGAGCAATCTATTTAGAGGCACCCAGTCACTTGAGTTAGAAATTAGTATTGTAAGATATTGTAAGACTATGGAGCATTGATTAAGAACAAAAAAAAAGCTGGCATAAGCCAGCTTTTTTACAAGAAGAATAAAAAACTTATGCTTCTTCTGTATCTGCCTGAGGACGATCCACAAGCTCAACATATGCCATAGGGGCATTGTCACCTGCACGGAATCCACATTTAATAATACGTAAATAGCCACCCGGGCGTGCCTTGTAGCGAGGAGCCAACTCAGTAAATAACTTCGCTACCACTTCATCATCACGTAAACGAGCAAAAGCTATACGACGGTTGTGTACAGAATCTTCTTTGGCACGAGTAATTAGAGGCTCAGCTACACGACGTAGCTCTTTCGCTTTAGCAACAGTCGTCTTAATACCTTCGTAGCGAAGTAATGACACTGTTAAACTTTGAAGTGTCGCTTTACGATGACTGCTATTACGACTTAGTTGTCTTCCAATCTTACGATGACGCATTTGAGTATAACCTATTAGTATCTGTTAGCTTAGCTTGCTTCTTTATCTTCGAGAGAAGCAGGCGGCCAATTTTCAAGTTTTGTACCTAGAGTAAACCCTCTAGATGCAAGAATATCTTTAATCTCTGTTAGAGACTTCTTACCAAGATTCGGGGTCTTAAGAAGCTCTGTCTCAGTCTTTTGAACCAAATCACCAATGTAGTAGACTTGTTCAGCTTTCAGGCAGTTAGCAGAACGCACTGTTAGTTCAAGATCATCAACAGGACGTAATAATTCCGGATCGATTTCAGGCTCAGCTTCTACAACAACTTCTGGTTCTTCAATAGTAAGATTAAAGAATACAGAAAGCTGATTCTGAAGTATTTGCGCAGACTGAGTAATAGCTTCCTCAGGTTCAACTGAACCATCAGTTTCTAGCTCAAGGATAAGTTTATCCATATCAGCACGCTCACCTGAACGAGCAGCATCTACATCATATACAACACGGGTTACTGGGCTGTAACTGGCATCAATGACGAGTGTACCAACAGGTAGCTCGGGAGCATCAGGACCACGACGCATCGCCACTGGCTTGTAACCACGCCCAGTAGTAACCATCAATGTCATACTAAATTCAGTGTCTGATGTTAGTGTAGCAATCACGTGATCTGGATTAATAATTTCAACATCATGATCCAGTGATATATCACCAGCGGTAATAATACCAGGACCTTTCTTATTTAAATGAAGAGTTACTTCCTCTTTGGCATTTAAACGAATTGCCATTTCTTTAAGGTTCAATAGAATGTCAATCACATCCTCTTGAACACCATCAACAGTTTCGTATTCGTGCTTAACACCATCAATTTGAACTTCTGTTACAGAAGCACCAGGAATTGATGACAATAAGATACGTCTAAATGCATTACCAAGTGTATGCCCGAAACCCCTCTCAAGTGGTTCAAGCGTGATCTTGGAACAATTATTTCCAAGCTCTTTGATATCGATCTTATGCGGCTTTAGTAGATCAGATGTAGATGACATAGGCTTTTCCGTATCTTCTTAATCAGGTAACTGAAACAGGTCAGATTACTTAGAATATAATTCCACAATCAACGACTCGTTGATTTCAGCAGGTAAATCACTACGCTCTGGAACAGACTTAAATGTTCCTTCCAGTTTCTTAGTATCGACTTCAACCCACTCAGGAAGACCAAGCTGGTCAGCAATAGTCATTGCTTCAACAATACGTGTCTGCTTCTTAGATTTCTCGCGGATAGCAACAATGTCACCCACCTGAACCTGGTACGAAGCAATGTTAACTGTTTGACCATTAACAAGTACGGCCTTATGGCTCACCAGCTGACGACTTTCAGCGCGTGTAGAACCAAAACCCATGCGATAGACTACGTTATCTAAACGAGTCTCTAGCAATGTAAGAAGGTTTTCGCCTGTAGAACCTTTCTGACGAGCAGCGCGTTTGAAATAGTTACGGAATTGCTTTTCCAAAACACCATATAAACGGCGAACTTTCTGCTTCTCACGTAGCTGAAGCCCGTAGTCAGATAGACGTGAACGACCTTCGCCGTGAACACCAGGTGGTTTATCAAGTTTACATTTGTTTTCAATTGAATTACCGCGACTCTTTAGGAACAAATCTGTCCCTTCACGACGCATTAATTTACAAGTTGGACCTGTATATCTAGCCATTTCTTAATACCTTTTACACGCGACGCTTTTTAGGAGGACGACAGCCATTGTGTGGAATTGGAGTTACGTCAACGATGTTGCCAATTGAAAAACCCACATTATGGAAAGAACGTACAGCTGACTCACGGCCTGGACCAGGCCCTTTTACCATGACGTCTAAATTTTTCATTCCCATATCACGTGCAGCTTCACCTGCGCGTTGTGCTGCAACCTGTGCAGCAAACGGTGTACTTTTTCTTGATCCACGGAAACCAGACCCACCAGAAGTCGCCCATGTTAGAGCGTTACCTTGGCGATCAGTGATCGTGATGATTGTATTGTTGAAAGTTGCATGAACGTGAGCAATACCATCAGATACTGACTTCTTAACTTTCTTACGTGCTTTAGCGGGCTGCTTAGCCATATCTTAAACCTGTACTTAACGAATAGGACGACGTGGACCTTTACGAGTCCTAGAGTTATTCTTTGTCTTTTGACCACGTAATGGAAGACCACGACGATGGCGAATACCTCGGTAACAACCGAGATCCATGAGACGTTTGATGTTCATGGAGACTTCACGACGAAGATCACCTTCAACAACAAATTTTCCAATTTCTTTACGGATTGCTTCAACTTCATCTTCAGTAAGATCACGAATCTTTGTCGATGGGGCTACATTAGCTGCTACACAGATGTCAGCTGCTCTTGAACGTCCCACGCCATAGATTGATGTCAATCCGATGACTGCGTGTTTGTTAACTGGTATATTGATACCGGCAATACGAGCCATTTAATTTCTCCAGAACTCAGAAAGGCGGGCAAAAATACCCGACTTTGATAAATTAATCAATAAATATTTAAGAATTAACCCTGACGCTGTTTATGGCGTGGGTCTGTACAAATAACTCTAACTACACCATTACGCTTAATAACTCGGCAGTTACGGCAAATTTTCTTCACTGAAGCACGTACTTTCATTTCTATAACCTATAAATTACTTACCAGATTTAGACTTACCTGATTTGAAATTTGCCTTCTTCATGAGGCCTTCATACTGGTGAGACATCGTGTGTGCTTGTAATTGAGACAAGAAGTCCATTACAACAACAACAATGATCAACAATGAAGTACCACCAAAGTAGAACGGCACATTCCAACCAAGAATCAAAAACTCTGGTAATAAACAAACAAGTGTAATGTAGATTGCGCCAACTGCTGTCAGCCTCGTCATCACACCGTCAATATAGTTTGCAGTTTGTTTTCCTGGACGTATGCCTGGGATAAACGCACCTGACTTCTTCAAGTTATCTGATGTTTCACGAGAATTAAATACCAAAGCGGTATAGAAAAACGTAAAAAAGATAATAGCTAATGCATAAAACAACACATAAAGCGGCTGACCAGGTTGCAACATATTTACAAACTGAGCCATTAAACCTGTTCCATCTCCACTAGCCCACTTACCGAGAGTAGCTGGGAACAATATAATGCTTGAAGCAAAGATCGGAGGAATAACACCAGCCATATTTAGCTTCAAGGGTAAGAAGCTAGACTGTCCTTTCATCATCTTTCGACCCTGTTGGCGATTAGCATAGTTAATTGTAATTCTACGCTGTGCCCGCTCAACAAATACTACGAAGGCTGTTACAGCAATTGCCATAACAAACAGAAGGATAACCAATCCTCCTGAGAGCTCTCCATTCCTAGCTAACTCTAGTGTTCCACCGATTGCAGCAGGCAGCCCTGCAACAATACCAGCAAATATAATCAAAGAAATACCGTTGCCAATACCTCTTTCAGTTATCTGCTCACCTAACCACATCAAGAACATTGTTCCTGTTACTAAAGTAACAACAGTAGTTAAAATAAAACTTGGGCCAGGATACAAGGCAATACCTTGATTACCAAATGCTATCGATATCCCTATACTTTGGAACAGAGCTAAAGCAACTGTACCGTATCTTGTATATTGGGTAATCTTACGTTTACCTGACTCACCTTCTTTGCTCAACTGTTCAAAAAAAGGTACGACTTTCGTCATCAACTGAACAATAATCGATGCCGATATATAAGGCATGATGCCTAGAGCGAATATACTTAATCGTTCTAGAGCACCACCAGAGAACATATTAAAAACACCAATAATGGTGCCGCTATTCTCATTAAAGAAATTAGACATCGCTTCAGGGTTTACCCCAGGTACCGGTATAAATGTACCAATGCGATAAACAATCAGAGCTAGTATGACGAATGTGAGTCTCTGCCTAATTTCAGCAAAATTACCCATTGAACCCAACATACCCGCTGCTTTTTGATTTGCCACGACTCTAAGTCTCTTAGTTTATTATTCTGCTACTGTTCCGCCAGCAGCTTCAATTGCAGCTTTTGCACCAGCAGTAGCTCGTAAGCCCTGCACTGTTACAGCTTTATCAATTTCGCCGGACAAAATAACTTTTGCACTTTTAATCTTATGAGCAATTATACCAGCAGCTTTAAGCGCTTCGATAGTTACAACACCACCTTCAACATGAGTCAATTCATTCAAACGAATCTCAGCAACATACTGCTTCTTACGTGAACGGAAACCAACTTTAGGTAAACGTTTCTGAAGTGGCATCTGACCGCCTTCAAAACCTGTCTTGTGAAAGCCACCTGAACGTGATTTCTGACCTTTATGGCCACGCCCACAGGTCTTACCATATCCAGAACCGATACCACGACCTACGCGCTTACGATCCTTCTGACTTCCATCAGCAGGCTTTAGTGTATTCAATTTCATCTTAGACTTCCTCACACTCAACCATGTAAGAGATCTTATTGATCATTCCACGATTTTCTGGGGTATCAATAACTTCAACAGGGTTATGCATCTTACGGATACCTAAACCCGCAGCACATGCTTTATGACTTTTAAGGCGACCGTTAAGGCTACGATATAAAGTTACTTTTAATTTTTTATCAGACATGATTAACCTCTGATGTCGTCTACTGATTTGCCGCGTTTCGCTGCGATCATATCAGGCGATTTCATTTCTGCTAGTCCGCGAATGGTTGCACGAACAACATTGATTGGGTTACGTGAACCGTTACATTTTGCAAGCACGTTCTTAACACCAACAACTTCGAAAACAGCACGCATTGGGCCACCAGCGATAATACCAGTACCTTCTGAAGCAGGCTTCATGAATACATTAGCTGCACCATGACGAGCATTAATATCATACTGCAAGGTACCGTCAACCAATGCTACGTCCACCATATTCTTACGTGCTTTTTCCATCGCTTTTTGGATGGCAGTCGGAACTTCACGCGCCTTACCATAACCAAAACCGATTCTACCATTACCATCACCAACTACAGTTAGTGCAGTAAATCCAAAGATACGACCACCTTTCACAACTTTTGCTACACGGTTAACGTGTACCATCTTTTCGATGAGGCCGTCATTTCCTGTTTCTTTGTTGTCTGCTTTTGCCATGATAAACCTTTAAAATTGCAGTCCAGATTCACGAGCAGCATCAGCTAGAGCTTTCACGCGACCATGATATTTGAAACCAGAGCGATCAAACGCAACTGCTTCCACACCGTTTGCTTTTGCACGTTCAGCAATTGCTTTACCGACAGCCGCAGCTGCTTCAGCGTTACTCGAACATTTCAAGTCAGCACCAATCTCTTTATCTAGAGTAGAAGCAGTAGCAATAACCTTTTGGTTATCCGCAGAGATTACCTGTGCATAGATATGACGTGAAGTTCTATGGATGCATAATCGTGTAGCACCGAGTTCACGCATCTTAGCGCGAGCACGTTTACCTCTACGTATACGAGCGTCTTTTTTATTCATCTTAAAACCTACTTCTTCTTAGCTTCTTTGCGGATTATTCTTTCATCTACATAACGAACACCTTTACCTTTGTAAGGTTCTGGTGGTCTATATGCACGAATCTCAGCAGCAACCTGACCCACTTGTTGCTTATCCGAGCCACGAATAATAATTTCAGTCTGACTTGGAGTTTCAACTGAAATGCCCTCAGGCATCTGGTGATCAACTGGGTGAGAGAAACCTAACGTAAGGTTTAAGCTTGTACCCTGTGCTTTCGCACGATAACCAACACCGACTAGCTGTAGCTTCTTTTCGAAGCCATCACTAACACCAGTCACCATATTAGCTGTCAATGCACGCATTGTACCCGCCATGGCCCAGCCTTCACGATCATCATTTTTAGCTTTAAATGCTAACGCATTATCTTGTTCTGTAATTTCAACAAAATCATGTATTACATATTCAAAAGAACCTTTAGACCCTTTTAGGCTTAACGCCTGACCATCTAGCTTACACTCAACACCTGAAGGTATAGCTACTGGTTTTCTTGCAACTTTAGACATAATTAACTCAGCCGATTATTCAACGGTACAGATAACTTCGCCGCCTTGTCCTGCGGAGCGAGCTGCACGATCTGACATCAAACCTTGAGAAGTAGAAACAATAGCTACTCCCAAACCATTCAATACTGTAGGTAATTCATTTTTACCTACGTATACACGAAGACCGGGACGGCTAACGCGCTTAACTTTGCTTATGACAGCGTTACCTTGATAATAACGAAGCTTAACTGTTGTAACAGGCTTCTTATCATTAGCTTCAACTGCATAGCTATCTACATAACCTTCAGAAACCAATACATCTAAGATTGCATTTTTGTAGGTAGAAGCAGGGAAAGAGACACTGCTCTTACTAGCCATCTGACCATTTCTGATACGTGTTAGCATGTCTGCTACTGGATCACTCATACTCATAATGCAACCCCTACCAGCTTGCTTTAGTTAAACCAGGAACATCACCTTGCATGGCGTGTTCGCGGAGTTTATTTCTTGACAGACCGAACTTGCGGTATACCGCATGTGGACGACCTGTGATACTACAACGACGTTGTAAGCGCACCGGGCTAGAGTTGCGAGGTAACTTTTGCAAGCTATCAGTTGCAGCCATAACTTCTTCAAAACTGCTGTTTGGGTTATTGATAATAACCTTTAGCGATGCACGCTTTTCAGCATACTTAGCTACTAGCTTTTCACGTTTGCGCTCGCGAGCGATCATTGATTTCTTAGCCATTGTCTCTTATCCTGTCTACTGTTTGAAAGGAAATTTAAACGCATCTAAAAGCGCTTTACTTTCTTCATCAGTTTTAGCAGTTGTCGTAAAGTTGATATCCATACCACGAATTGCATCAATTTTGTCGTAATCAATTTCAGGGAAAATGATTTGCTCTGTAATACCCATGCTGTAGTTGCCGTTCCCATCAAATGAACGAGCATTAAGACCACGGAAGTCACGAACACGAGGAATTGAGATATTGATCAAACGATCAAGGAACTCATACATCTTTTCACGACGAAGAGTTACCTTACAGCCAATTGGCCAGCCATCGCGAATCTTAAAACCAGCGATTGATTTACGTGTATAGGTAACAACAGGCTTCTGGCCAGCAATAAGAGTCATATCTCCTACCGCTTTTTCAACAATCTTCTTGTCGCCAACAGCTTCGCCCAATCCCATGTTAAGGGATATCTTGCTAATCTTTGGTACTTCCATTGAACTGCTGTAGTCAAACTTTTCAGTCATCTCTTTAACAACAGTTTCCTTGTAAAAGTCGTGTAACCTTGCCATTTCTATTAATCCTACCCGACTGTAGCGCCGTTTGACTTAAAGATACGAACTTTCATTCCATCTTCATTCATTTTAAAACCAATACGATCGCCTTTATCCGTCTCAGGATTGACCATCATTACATTTGAAGCATCGATAGCCATTTCTTTAGAAACGATACCGCCTTCAATCCCTGCATTCGGATTAGGCTTCACATGCTTTTTAGCAACGTTAACACCAGAGATGATTAACTTACCGTTTGTGAGAACCTGGCTGATAGAACCGCGACGGCCTTTATCTTTACCAGCAATGACGACTATCTCATCACCTTTACGTAGTTTGCGCATGATCTTCCTGCCTTAAATAACTTCTGGAGCGAGTGAGATGATTTTCATAAATCGATCTCCACGTAACTCACGAGTAACAGGGCCAAAGATACGAGTACCTACTGGCTCATGTTTACTATTCAGTAATACCGCGGCATTATCATCAAAACGGATAATTGAACCATCGTTGCGACGAATGCCCTTAGCAGTACGAACAACAACGGCGAAATGGACATCACCTTTCTTGATCTTACCGCGAGGTATACTTTCTTTGATACTGACTTTGATTACATCGCCAATATTAGCGTAGCGACGATGGGAGCCACCAAGTACTTTAATACACTGTACTTTTCTGGCGCCACTATTGTCAGCCACCTTTAAAACCGATTGCATCTGAATCATGCTAGAATCCTGTTACTACTATTATCTGAGTCAAGAAGCTGTTTTTTCAACAACTTCTAGAAGCGTCCAATGTTTCTTTTTAGAGTAAGGACGACATTCTTTGAACATTACTGTATCGCCAACCTTACATTCGTTATTTTCATCGTGTACGTGAAACGTAGTTGAACGACGAATATATTTCCCATATAGAGCATGTTTAACTTTTCGCTCAATCTTTACGACAACGGTCTTATCCATTTTGTCGCTAGATACAACACCTTGTAAACTTCTCTCAATTTTGCTTTCGCTGGATGTATTTTCAGTCATGCTCTTAACTCGCTTTACTTGTCTCAGCAAGGATCGTTTTGATTCTTGCAATGTTACGACGTACTCGCTTCATGTCTGATGGACGCTCTAATTGACCAGCCGCTTGTTGCATGCGCAAACCAAACTGTTCTTTCAAGTTTTCATCGAGTTCCTTAGCTAGCTCATCTGCGTTTTTGCTACGTAGTTCACTTGCTTTCATTACATCACCGTCCGAATAACAAAGGTCGTTTTAAGAGGTAGTTTAGCTGAAGCTAATTCAAATGCTTCTCTTGCTAACTCTTCTGAAACACCTTCCATTTCAAATAACATTCTTCCCGGCTGAATCTGAGCAACCCAGTATTCAACGTTACCCTTACCTTTACCTTGACGAACTTCCAAAGGCTTAGTTGTAATAGGCTTATCAGGAAAAACTCGAATCCAGATCTTTCCACCACGCTTAATATGGCGAGTCATTGCACGACGTGCCGCTTCAATCTGACGAGCAGTTAAGCGACCACGATCTACAGATTTAAGACCGAACTCACCGAAACTTACTTTATTTGCAACTGTTGCTAGGCCACGATTTCTGCCTTTATGCATTTTGCGAAATTTTGTTTTCTTTGGCTGTAACATCTGACCTTACCTTTTATTTCCGCGTCCTGAAGACTGCTTACGGTTTTTGATCTTCTCTTCAAGATCGAAAACTTCACCGTGGTTTACCCAAACCTTGATACCGATGTTTCCATAGGTAGTAGCGGCCGTTGCAGTTGCATAGTCAATATCAGCACGAAGCGTATGAAGAGGAACTTGCCCTTCTCTATACCACTCAGCTCGAGCGATCTCCGCACCATTTAAACGTCCAGCGATACGAACTTTGATACCCTTGGCACCAAGACGCATAGCGTTCGCAACTGAGCGCTTCATTGCGCGGCGAAACATAATACGTCTTTCTAGTTGAGAAGCAATACTTTCTGCAACTAAAAGTGCATTTAGTTCAGGTTTACGAATCTCTTCGATGTTAACCTTTACGTTATTTGGATTAAGCTTCATCATTCGAGCTACTTCTTGACGAAGTCTCTCGATGTCTTCACCCTTCTTTCCAATAACAATACCTGGACGTGCAGTTAGAATAGTAACAAATGCAGATTTTGCTGGTCGTTCAATTCGAACATCACCAACAGAAGCATTTTTTAACTTCCTCATTAAATGTTCGCGAATTTTGATGTCTTCATGCAAAAATTTTGCATACTCAGCACCTTCTGCGTACCACTTAGATCGCCAGTCGGTAGAAATACCTAAACGAATACCGATAGGATGTACTTTCTGTCCCATAATTAATCCTTCTCTCCATCACCAACCATCAAAGTGATGTGGCTAGTACGCTTTAAGATTCTATTTGCACGACCCTTTGCACGAGGCCTGATACGCTTCATGATTGGACCTTCATCAATATAGACCTGAGTAACACTCAACTCATCGATATCAGCACCTTCATTATGTTCAGCATTAGCAATCGCAGACTCTAAAACCTTAACGACAATTGCTGCTGCCTTTTTAGGGCTAAACTTTAGTATATCCAGAGCCTGATCAACGGGTAGTCCGCGAACCTGATCAGCTACCAAGCGACATTTCTGTGGTGAAATTCTAGCGAACTTCAATCTTGCTGCTGTTTCCATTGTTTAACCTATTACTTCTTTGTTTTCTTATCAGCTGCGTGACCGCGGAACAAACGTGTAGGTGAAAATTCACCTAGTTTGTGACCAACCATGTTTTCGTTAACTAAAACGGGAACATGCTGACGACCGTTATGTACAGCAATGGTAAGACCAACCATTTCAGGAAGAATCATCGAGCGTCTTGACCAAGTCTTGATTGGCTTACGATCGTTTTTCTCTGCGGCAGTAAGAACTTTTGCCATCAAATGATGATCAACAAAAGGACCTTTTTTAAGCGAACGTGGCACGACGATTACCTCTTACTTTTGTTTCTACGACGTACGATCATCTTATCTGTACGCTTGTTTTTGCGAGTCTTAAAGCCTTTCGCAGGAGTACCCCAGGGAGATACTGGATGACGACCGCCTGCAGTACGCCCTTCACCACCACCATGCGGGTGATCGACCGGATTCATAGCAACACCACGAACCGTTGGACGAATACCACGGTGACGCGTTGCACCAGCTTTACCAAGCTTTATTAGCGAATGCTCAGAGTTACTAACTGTACCAATAGACGCACGACATTCAGATAAAACTTTTCTCATTTCACCTGAACGCAAACGTAAAGTAACGTACTTTCCCTCACGGGCAACCAGCTGTGCTGACGTACCCGCACTGCGAGCCATTTGAGCACCTTTACCAGGCTTCATCTCAATGCAGTGAATCACTGTACCAACTGGAATGTTCTTCATCGGAAGCGCATTACCTGTTGCAATTGGAGCATTAACTCCAGAATCAATTGAATCACCTTCAACCAATCCTTTTGGAGCAATAATATAAGCTCGCTCACCATCCATATACTTTAACAAAGCAATATTGGCAGTGCGATTAGGATCATACTCAATATGCTCAACTACAGCCTTAATCCCATCTTTGCTATTACGCTTGAAATCAATGATTCTGTAATGCTGCTTATGACCACCACCGCGATGACGGGTAGTAATACGTCCATTGTTGTTTCGACCACCAGATTTGCTCTTAGGCTCAAGCAACGCTTTATGCGGCTTTCCCTTGTGCAAACCTTTATTGATCACTCTAACCTGATGACGTCTACCAGGAGAGGTCGGTTTCATCTTAGCGACTGGCATAACTCTATTCCTCTACGGATTCTGCTCGACGCCGATACTTTGGCCTTCAGCCAAAGTGACGTATGCTTTTTTCCAATCACTGCGTTTACCAGAACGTTTGCCAAAGTTTTTAGTTTTACCTTTAACTTTAACCGTTCTTACGTCAGTAACTTGTACTTCAAACAAAGTCTGTACAGCGGTTTTAATTTCTTTCTTAGTTGCATCAATAGCAACTTTGAATACTGTTTTATTACCTTCTTCTGACTGCATCACTGTCTTTTCAGTAACGTGCGGCCCACGAAGAACGTGATAGATTCTTTCTTGATTCATGCTAACCACTCCTGAATCTTTGCAATCGCATCTTCTGTCACAACAACTTTATCGTGTGAAATAAGATTCACAGGATTAATTCCAGCAACAGTTGTAGCATCACAATGGGGTATATTACGCGAAGACAAAATTACATTCGCATCATCCGCTGCAGTAATTACAAGAGCATTTGTAGTCCCTGCAACTTCATTAAGCAACGCAATCATTGACTTTGTTTTAGGCTCAGACATTTCAACCTTATCAACAACAACCAATGCATCTTGGCGAACAAGCTCTGAGAAGATTGAGCGCATTGCAGCGATATGCATCTTCTTGTTCATTTTCTTACTAAAATCACGCGGAGCTGAAGCAAACGTTACGCCACCAGAACGCCACAATGGGCTTCTAATGGTTCCAGCACGAGCACGCCCCGTACCTTTTTGGCGCCACGGCTTGATACCACCACCACTGACTGCAGCACGATTCTTCTGCGCTTTAGTTCCTGAGCGAGAACCGGCCATACTTGAAACGACTGCTTGGTGAACCAAACCTTCGTTGAAATCTTTTTGGAAAACCCCATCCTCAAGAGAAATAGAGCCACCGTTGACTACTTGAATATCCATAGCTACGACCTATCCCTTAACAGCAGGTTTAACTACAACATCACCGCCCTTAGAACCAGGAACAGCACCTTTAACTAAAAGAAGATTTCTTTCAGAATCAACCTTAACGACAGTCAAGTTTTGCTGAGTACGTTGAACGTTGCCCATGTGACCTGTCATTTTTTTACCTTTAAAGACACGACCAGGAGTCTGACACTGACCGATTGAACCAGGCGTTCTATGGTTGATCGAATTGCCATGAGTTTGATCTTTACCAGCAAAGTGGTGGCGTTTAATAACACCAGCAAAGCCTTTACCCTGAGACACACCAGTTACATCAACCAACTGACCTTCTTCAAATATATCAACTTTAACTTCACCACCAACTGCCAACTCACCTAGCTCACTTAAACGAGATTCTTTTACAACTGTACCAGCTTCAACACCAGCCTTTGCAAAATGCCCAGCCATAGGCTTAGACACTCTAGACGCTTTCTTTTGACCTGCTGTTACTTGAATAGCAGTGTAACCATCGCTTTCTTCTGTTTTTACTTGTGAAATGCGATTAGCCTGCATTTCTAAAACAGTTACTGGCGTAGCAGAGCCATCCTCATTGTAGAGGCGCGTCATACCGACTTTACGACCTACTAACCCGATTGCCATTATTCTTCTCCAAAATTCAAAACAGCGTTAATTTTTTTAACGCTAGCGCCTAGACAAAAGTGGCCCAGTATCTCGACTGGGCCACTTGTAAAGAGCGGCGCAATATATCAGAAAACTTTCTATTAGTTAAGCTTTATTTGCACATCAACACCAGCCGCAAGATCCAGCTTCATCAATGCATCTACTGTACGCTCCGTTGGATCAAGAATATCCATCAAACGCTTGTGTGTACGAATCTCATATTGATCACGAGCGTCTTTATTAACGTGCGGTGAAACAAGGATCGTGAAACGTTCTTTACGTGTAGGCAAAGGAATTGGCCCCTTTACACGAGCGCCTGTTCTTTTTGCTGTTTCAACAATCTCTTTAGCCGAACGATCAATAAGACGATGATCAAATGACTTCAAACGGATACGGATTCTCTGACCTGACATAATTAATACTCAGTAATCGTTATTCAATAATTTTCGCAACAACACCCGCACCTACGGTACGACCACCTTCACGAATTGCGAAGCGTAGACCTTCTTCCATCGCGATGGGCGAGATCAAGGTTACGGTTAGTTTTACATTATCACCCGGCATTACCATTTCAACACCATCAGGTAGCTCACATGCTCCTGTTACGTCAGTTGTTCTGAAGTAGAACTGTGGACGATAGTTGCTGAAGAATGGCGTGTGACGACCACCTTCATCTTTTGATAACACATAGACTTCTGATTCGAACGTAGTATGCGGCGTGATCGAACCTGGCTTACATAACACTTGACCACGCTCTACGTCTTCACGCTTGGTGCCACGCAGTAGAATACCTACGTTGTCACCAGCCTGACCTTCGTCAAGCAACTTACGGAACATCTCAACACCTGTACAGGTTGTTGTCTGTGTGTCCTTAATACCGACGATGGCGATTTCTTCACCCACTTTGATGATACCGCGCTCGATACGTCCTGTAACTACCGTTCCACGACCTGAGATAGAGAACACATCCTCTACCGGCATTAGGAAGTCACCTTCTGTTGCACGCTCTGGCTCTGGTACGTAGTCATCAATAGCGCTAACCAGCTCTACAATCTTTTCTGCATAATCCGCATCACCCTCTAGGGCTTTAAGCGCAGAACCCGTTACGATTGGCGTATCATCACCCGGGAATTCGTATTCATCAAGAAGCTCACGTACTTCCATCTCAACAAGCTCAAGCAGCTCTTCGTCATCAACCATGTCTGCTTTGTTTAGGAATACCACGATGTATGGAACACCTACCTGACGTGACAATAAGATATGCTCACGCGTTTGTGGCATTGGGCCGTCAGCCGCAGAGACCACTAAAATAGCACCATCCATTTGTGCAGCACCTGTGATCATGTTCTTCACATAATCCGCATGCCCTGGACAGTCTACGTGTGCGTAGTGACGCGTATCTGATTCATACTCAACGTGAGAGGTTGCGATAGTGATACCACGCTCTCTTTCTTCTGGCGCATTATCGATGTCTGCAAAATCTTTTGCTTCTCCACCCATCTTCTCTGCCATTACTTTTGTAATCGCCGCTGTCAGGGTTGTCTTACCGTGGTCAACATGACCAATTGTGCCGACGTTTACGTGCGGCTTATTACGTTCAAATTTTTCTTTAGACATCGTATCTACCTTTGCTTCATAACCGCAGCGGCGACAGCTTTTGACGCTTCTGCATACTTTGAAAATTCCATTGAATAAGTTGCACGACCTTGAGTTGCTGATCGCAGATCAGTCGCATAACCAAACATTTCACTTAACGGCACTGCTGCCTTCACTATTTTTCCAGAAGGCGAATCTTCCATACCTTCCATGATGCCACGACGACGATTAATATCACCCATCACGTCACCCATATAATCTTCTGGTGTCACAACTTCAACACTCATCATCGGTTCAAGCAAAACAGGGCTCGCTTGCATCACACCATCACGAACCGCAATGTGGCCTGCAATTTTAAACGCGATCTCACTTGAATCTACGTCATGATATGAACCATCAAACAAGGTAACTTTCACATCAACAACGGGATACCCGGCAAACACTCCACTCTCAAGCTGCTCTAAAGCACCCTTCTGGACGGCAGGTATAAACTCTTTAGGTACTACACCACCAACAATTGCATTTTCAAACTCAATACCAAAACCTTCTTCTTGAGGCTCCAGCCTCAAATGAACATCTCCATACTGACCTCGACCACCACTCTGTTTAGCATGCTTACCTTGCACCTCAACAGACTCTCGAATCGTTTCACGATATGCAACTTGCGGATTACCGATATTTGCTTCGACATCAAATTCACGCCTCATGCGATCAACTATGATATCTAAATGCAACTCTCCCATCCCGGAGATTATGGTTTGCCCTGTTTCCTCATCGGTTTTCACTCTAAAAGAAGGATCTTCCTGAGCTAATTTACCAAGAGCTATCGACATTTTTTCCTGATCTCCAGTCGTTCTAGGCTCAACTGCCACAGAAATAACCGGCTCTGGAAACTCCATTTTTTCAAGTGTAATTGCATGCTCTTTCACACACAACGTATCACCTGTCGTTACATCTTTAAGCCCGACAGCTGCAGCAATATCCCCAGCTCGAACTTCTTTAATTTCCTCTCGCGAATTAGAGTGCATTTGCAGAATGCGACCAACTCTTTCACGCTTACCCTTAATAGGGTTAAACACAGTATCTCCAGAATTCAGAACACCAGAATAAACTCTAAAAAACGTTAGTGTTCCAACAAATGGATCTGTCGCAATCTTGAATGCAAGTGCTGCAAAAGGCTCATCATCAGAAGACCCTCTAACACCAACTGACTCATCACCCAGAAGACCCTCAATCGCTTTAACATCTGTTGGAGACGGCATATACCTAACAACACCATCCAACAAAGCCTGAACACCTTTATTTTTAAAGGCACTCCCACAAAACACCGGAACCATCATATTCTTCAGGGTTAACTTACGTATCCCTCGATGAATATCTTCTTCAGATAAATCACCCTCTTCAAGATAACGCTCTGTAAGATCATCATCTGCTTCTGCCACCGACTCTAGAAGATTCTCTCGCCACACCTGGGCATCTTCAAGGTATTCTCCATCAATCTCTTCAGCACTATAGGTCAGACCTAGATCACTCTCATCCCAATAAATTGCCTTCATTCGGATAAGATCGATTACGCCTTTGAACTCTTCCTCAGCACCAATAGACAACTGAAGCGGCACCGCAGGGGCAGCTAAGCGCTCTTGTATCTGCTCAACCACTCTGAGAAAGTTTGCTCCGGCACGATCCATCTTATTGACAAACGCCATGCGCGGAACTTCATATTTATTTGCTTGACGCCAAACCGTCTCAGACTGGGGTTCAACACCACCAACGGCGCAAAAAACTGCTACAGCACCGTCAAGCACACGCAAAGAACGCTCGACCTCAATCGTAAAGTCAACATGCCCCGGTGTATCAATAATATTAATTCTATGCTGAGGGAATTGTTTATCCATCCCTTCCCAGAAACAAGTTGTAGCGGCCGAGGTGATCGTAATCCCGCGCTCCTGCTCTTGCTCCATCCAGTCCATGGTCGCAGCGCCATCATGAACTTCGCCTATTTTATGAGAAACTCCTGTATAAAACAGAACTCGCTCAGTTGTTGTTGTCTTGCCCGCATCGATGTGCGCCATGATTCCAACATTGCGATATCGCTCAATAGGTGTAGTACGTGACATCGCAACAACTCAACTCTCGCCTTACCAGCGGAAGTGAGCGAAAGCCTTGTTAGCATCAGCCATCTTGTGCGTATCTTCACGCTTCTTAACTGCTGAACCACGCTTCTCTGAAGCTTCCATCAATTCACCTGCCAACTTAAGCGCCATTGATTTCTCACCACGCTTACGAGCAGCATCAACCAACCAACGCATTGCCAATGCGTCTTGACGTGACGTACGAACTTCAACAGGAACCTGATACGTTGCACCACCTACACGCCGAGACTTAACCTCCACTGATGGACGAACATTCTCAAGTGCACCATTTAGCACTTCCATTTCATCCCCGCCTTTCTTAGCTGAGATTTCCTGCAAAGCACCATAAACAATCTTTTCTGCCGCTGACTTCTTACCATCTTTCATCAACGAATTGATAAATTTTGCCAACATAACACTTCCGTGCTTGGGATCGGGCAAGATAATACGTTTCGGGACTTCTCTTCTTCTTGGCATAACTATTCTCGACTAACGATTAACTTTTTGGACGCTTAGTTCCATACTTTGAACGACCTTGTTTACGACCATCAACACCCTGCGTATCCAAACTGCCGCGAACTGTGTGATAACGAACACCAGGAAGATCTTTTACACGACCACCACGCACAAGTACAACCGAGTGTTCTTGTAGATTGTGACCTTCACCACCAATATAACTATTCACTTCAAAACCACTCGTCAAGCGAACACGTGCTACTTTACGCATTGCTGAATTTGGCTTTTTAGGTGTCGTTGTGTATACACGAGTACACACCCCACGACGCTGAGGACAAGCCTTGAGACCTGGTACCGTACTTTTATCTTTTTGCGTTTTACGCGGCTTACGAACCAACTGGTTAATCGTGGCCATACTTTCTCCTACTCGTGGAGTTAAAAAATCCAGCCATTTAGAGCTGGATGTTAAATACATTATCAATCCTTTTAGGTAATCTTATAGACACCAGTTCGGATATTAGAGGCGCGAAATTCTAGTGTTTTGACCATCGACTGTCAAGCTACAAATCTAGTTTATTTAAGCTTTATCAGTATTAGTACCGCGATCACGACTTAAATTCACGCACCGCCTGATTGCAACACACACAATCGGGCGGATTTCACACTACTTATTACCAGATGAAACCTCTGCATCAGAGGACTCAGATGCAGAATTATCAACACTTGCTGTTAATGCTTCAAGCGCAGCTAATTCTTCAGCCATCTTACTTTCACGTTCTTCACGTTGTTTCTGATGATGAACAAGGCCTGTCCCTGCGGGTATCAAGCGCCCCACGATTACATTCTCCTTAAGACCACTCAAATCATCACTAGCGCCTTTAACAGATGCCTCTGTTAGCACTCGTGTAGTTTCCTGGAACGATGCCGCTGAGATGAATGAGTCGGTAACCAATGAAGCCTTGGTGATACCCAATAGCAACCTGATGTACTTAATTGGCAATCTGCCTTCTTTCTCAAGCGCAATGTTTTGCTCAGCAACATCTTTGTAGTCAACTTGCTCGCCTTTAAGAAAGTTACTGTCACCTCCCTCAATGATCTCAACCTTACGAATCATCTGACGAACAATCACTTCGATATGCTTATCCGCAATACCAACACCCTGAAGACGATATACATCCTGAATTTCTTTTACCAAGTACTCAGCAAGATACTCAGGACCAAGCAAACGAATGATATCGTGTGGACTTGGCTCACCATCAGCAATCTTTTCACCCTTAACAACATTTTCACCTTCAAAGATGTTCAGGTTTCTCCATTTAGGAATAAGCACCTCGTAAGCATCACCCTTCTCTGGCGTGATAATTAAACGAACTTTACCTGTAGTTTCTTTACCGAACGAAACCATACCAGTAATTTCAGCCAGAATTGCAGGCTCTTTAGGCTTACGCGCCTCAAACAAGTCAGCAACACGAGGAAGACCACCAGTAATATCACGAGTACGTGTTGATTCTTGAGGCATACGCGCCAGAACATCACCCACGTTTACCATATCGTGATTTTTAAGGTTGATTAGAGCACCTGCATTCAACGGATACTGCACTGGCGTGCTTGTACCCTCGAAGAATAAAGAATCGCCATTTTCATCCAATAAACGAATCATTGGACGCATATCTTTGCCCTTTGAGCCGCGTGTTTTTGGATCACTGATTTCAACTGAACTCAAACCCGTAATGTCATCAATTTTGGTATTAATAGTGATACCATCAACAAAATCTACAAACTCAGCCTTACCTGATACCTCAGTAATGATTGGATGCGTATGCGGATCCCATGTTGCAACCTCTTTACCTGCATCAACAGCATCGCCATCAGCTGCCAATACAACAGCACCATAAGGAAGTTTGTAACGTTCTTTCTCACGCCCCTGCTCATCAGAAACACTCAATTCACCAGAACGCGATACCGTCACCAAGTTGCCATGTTTGTTAACAACACTTTTAACATTCGATAGTCGCAACGTACCTGTTGTCTTAACAACTATATTATTTTCAGCCGCTGAGCTACTTGCAGCACCACCAATATGGAAGGTACGCATTGTAAGCTGTGTTCCGGGTTCACCGATAGACTGAGCGGCGATAACACCAACTGCCTCACCACGATTCACCTTATGACCACGACCTAAATCACGACCATAACAAGATGAACAAATACCCGTCTCTGTGCGACAGGTAATAGCAGAACGAACCGTGATTTCATCAACGCTCATGTCTTCAAGTGCTTCGACAATAGCCTCATCCATTAGCGTTCCAGCGGGAATCACTACTGTATCTGAATCATCAATCACATCAACCGCAGCTACACGACCAAGTACGCGAGCACCAAGCCCCTGTACCACATCACCACCTTCGATGATTGGTTTCATGATCAAGCCTTGATCAGTCCCACAATCGTCCTCGGTAACCACCATATCTTGTGCAACATCCACAAGACGACGGGTTAAGTATCCAGAGTTTGCAGTCTTAAGAGCCGTATCAGCAAGACCTTTACGAGCACCGTGAGTCGAGATAAAGTACTGAAGTACATTCAAGCCTTCACGGAAGTTAGAGGTGATTGGTGTTTCAATGATTGAACCATCTGGTTTAGCCATCAAACCACGCATACCAGCAAGCTGTCTTATTTGCGCTGCTGAACCACGAGCTCCAGAGTCTGCCATCATAAAAATAGAGTTAAAGGAGTCCTGCGTTTCCATTTCTCCTTGAGCATTCTCGACAGTTTCTGTACTTAAGCCATCCATCATCGCCTTAGCAACCTGCTCATTAGTTCTTGACCAGATATCAACAACCTTATTATAACGCTCACCCTGTGTAACCAAACCAGAAGCATACTGCGCTTCGATTTCAGTTACATCTTCTCGCGCAGAATCAATAATACCTTTCTTCGCATCAGGGATTGCCATGTCATTCGAACAGAATGAAACACCTGCACGCGTTGCGTATTTGTACCCCGTATACATCAATTGATCAGCAAAAATGACTGTTGCCTTCAAACCAACACGACGATAAGACTCATTGATCAGGTTACCAATGGCTTTCTTCTTTAAGATTGTATTTAGGATCTCGAAAGGCAGGCCTTTTGGTAGAATCTTCGAAAGAATCGCTCTACCAACCGTAGTATCCAAGCGACGGATACGCGGCTCAAAACTACCATCTTCATTAACTGTGTAGTCCTTGATGCGGACCTGTACTCGCGCATGCAATGACACACAATGCGTATCATAAGCACGAAGCGCCTCATCAGCAGAAGCGAACTTCATACCTTCGCCTTGCACATTGATGCTTTCGCGACTCATATAATAGAGACCAAGAACGATATCCTGCGAGGGAACAATGATTGGCTCACCGTTAGCTGGCGCCAGCACGTTATTCGTTGCCAACATTAATACACGCGCTTCCATCTGAGCTTCGATAGACAGCGGTACATGGACAGCCATCTGGTCACCATCGAAGTCGGCGTTAAACGCTGAACATACTAATGGGTGCAGCTGAATGGCTTTACCTTCGATCAATACCGGTTCAAATGCCTGAATACCCAGACGGTGCAAAGTCGGCGCACGGTTTAGCATGACTGGGTGCTCACGGATAACCTCTTCAAGGATATCCCAAACTTCCGGAATTTCACGCTCTACCAATTTCTTAGCAGCTTTAATTGTTCCGGCAAGACCACGACGCTGCAATTTACCAAAAATAAATGGCTTGAATAATTCAAGCGCCATTTTCTTAGGTAGACCACACTGATGCAGACGTAGATAAGGACCTGTTACGATTACAGAACGACCGGAGTAATCAACACGTTTACCCAATAGGTTCTGTCTGAAACGACCTTGCTTACCCTTGATCATGTCAGCAAGTGATTTTAATGGGCGCTTGTTAGATCCAGTAATTGCACGACCACGACGACCGTTATCAAGTAACGCATCAACAGCCTCTTGAAGCATACGCTTTTCATTGCGAACAATGATATCTGGCGCATTTAACTCAAGAAGACGACGCAAACGGTTGTTACGATTGATCACCCGACGATAAAGATCATTCAAATCTGAGGTCGCGAAACGACCACCGTCTAGAGGCACCAGTGGACGTAGATCAGGTGGTAAAATTGGAAGCACCGTAAGGATCATCCACTCAGGCTTATTACCCGAATTCTGGAACGCCTCCATCAACTTCATCCGCTTCCCGATACGCTTTAGTTTTGTTTCAGAACGCGTCTCTTTAGCATCCTGCTTTAGTTGCTCAAGCTCTTCATCAATGTTTACACTTTGAAGCAATTTGAGCACTGCTTCAGCACCCATCCCCGCATCAAATTCATCACCATGCTCTTCGATCGCCTCCAGGTATGCCTCATCACTTAGCAACGAACCTTGCTCAAGCTCTGTCATGCCAGGATCAACAACCAAGAAGTCTTCAAAATAAAGTACGCTTTCAATATCGCGAAGCGTCATATCAAGAAATAAACCAATACGCGACGGTAATGATTTCAAGAACCAGATATGCGCGACCGGACATGCAAGATCAACATGCCCCATGCGGTCACGACGGACTTTGCTTTGTGTGACTTCAACACCACATTTTTCACAGATAATACCTCTGTGTTTAAGGCGCTTGTACTTGCCACACAGACACTCATAATCCTTTACCGGACCAAAAATCTTGGCACAGAAAAGACCATCACGTTCTGGCTTAAACGTACGATAGTTAATGGTTTCCGGCTTCTTAACTTCACCGTGAGACCATGAGCGGATAGTTTCCGGAGAAGCTAGTCCAATTTTGATGGCTTCAAATTCTTCAGATTCGGTCTGTTGTTTGAATATATTTAATAAGTCTTTCATGCTCATAAAGGCTACCTACTAATTTTTGTTTAACGGCAAATACTGGCTATATTTCTCAACGAAACAATTACTCGTTTGTTTCTAACTCAATATTCAGACCTAACGAACGAATTTCTTTCATCAGTACATTAAAGGACTCAGGCATTCCTGCTTCCATCTGATGATTTCCATCGACAATATTTTTATACATGCGGTTACGACCCGTCACATCATCCGACTTAACGGTTAACATTTCCTGCAAGGTATAAGCAGCACCATATGCCTGCAGCGCCCATACTTCCATCTCACCGAAACGCTGACCACCGAACATAGCTTTACCACCAAGTGGCTGCTGAGTAACCAAACTATAAGGGCCTGTAGAACGGGCATGCATCTTATCATCAACCAAGTGGTTCAATTTCAGCATGTGCATATAACCAACTGTGACTTTACGCTCGAACTGATCACCCGTACGGCCATCGAACAATGTATCTTGACCAGTCTCTGGAAGATCAGCCAAACGTAACATCGCACGAATTTCCTCTTCATCCGCACCATCAAACACAGGTGTCGCCATGGGCACACCAGGGCGTAAATTCGCAGCCATTTCGACTATTTCTTCATCAGTCATTTCACTGATATCACCCTGTTTCGGATTACCACCCGTTGAGTAAACTTCAGTTAAGAACTTACGAAGATCGTCTGTCGCCTGCTTAGCATCAATCATACGACCAATCTTTTCACCCAAACCACGAGCTGCCCAACCAAGATGCGTCTCTAATACCTGACCAACATTCATTCGAGACGGTACGCCAAGCGGGTTCAATACAATATCGACTGGCTGACCCTGCGCATTAAATGGCATATCCTCAACTGGGACGATTTTTGAGATAACACCTTTGTTACCGTGACGACCAGCCATCTTGTCACCAGGTTGTAAGCGACGTTTAACCGCCACGTAAACCTTGATCATCTTCAGAACACCAGGCGCCAGATCATCACCAGCAGATAGTTTTTCTTTCTGCTTCTGTAAACGATCTTCGTAACGCGCTTTTTGCTCGTCAAGCAACTTACGCAATTCAGCCAGCTGATCATTCAACTCGTCTTTACGTAGACGGATTTCGAACCATTGAAAATGCTCTAGATCTGCAAGGTAAGCTTTAGTCACCTTGCTATCTTTAGTTAAACCATTTGGCCCGCCATCAGCAACTTTGTTTGATAACAACTTCGAAGCTCGATCAAATAAGTCATCTTCGAAGATGCGCATTTCATCACGCAAGTCGTTTCTGACCCTATGCAGCTCATCATCAAGAATTGATTGAGCACGCGCATCACGCTCGACACCATCACGCGTAAACACACGCACATCGATAACGGTACCGAACGTACTAGAGGGCATTCTTAGCGACGAATCCTTCACATCAGATGCTTTTTCACCAAAAATTGCGCGAAGCAATTTTTCTTCCGGGGTAAGCATAGTTTCCCCTTTAGGCGTCACCTTACCAACCAGAATATCGCTCGGTTTAACTTCAGCTCCAACGTGGACGATTCCGCATTCATCAAGCTTGCCAAGCAAACCTTCAGACACATTAGGGATATCGCCCGTAATCTCTTCAGCACCCAATTTAGTATCACGCGCTAAACATGTTAGTTCTTCAATATGAATAGTTGTATAACGATCTTCGTCTACAACCCGCTCAGAGATAAGAATCGAATCTTCAAAGTTATAACCATTCCAAGGCATGAATGCGACACGCATATTTTGACCTAAAGCCAAATCACCAAGGTTTGTTGATGGCCCATCAGCCAACACATCACCCCGCGCCACTTGATCACCAACTTTAACGATAGGACGCTGATTAACACAGGTATTCTGATTTGAACGCGTGTATTTCACAAGGTTATAGATATCTACACCACCACCCTGAGCTTCTTCATCATTTACTCGAATAACAATTCGAGCAGCGTCAACAGAGTCGATCTTGCCGCCACGCTTGGCAGTTATTGCAGCTCCAGAATCCACAGCAAGGATCCTTTCCATGCCAGTACCAACCAATGGCGTTTGCGCCTTTAATGTCGGAACTGCTTGACGTTGCATGTTTGATCCCATCAAAGCACGGTTAGCATCATCGTGCTCAAGGAAAGGTAACAATGCAGCCGCTACGGATACAATCTGCTTTGGTGAAACATCCATATACTGAACTTCTGACGAAGCAGTAGAGGTAAATTCGTTCAGATGACGACAGGCAACGGTTGCATCAACAAATGCTCCATCATCATTAAGGTCTGCATTTGCCTGAGCAATTTTGTACTGCGCCTCTTCAATAGCAGACAAATAGTCAATTTTATCGGTTGCCACGCCATCGATAACTTTTCTATATGGTGTCTCTAAGAAACCATAGCTATTTGTTCTAGCAAATGCCGACAGTGAATTGATCAGACCAATGTTCGGCCCTTCCGGCGTTTCGATAGGACATACACGACCGTAATGAGTTGGATGTACGTCACGCACTTCAAAGCCTGCGCGTTCACGCGTCAAGCCACCTGGACCTAAGGCAGAGATACGACGCTTATGTGTAACTTCAGATAATGGATTATTTTGATCCATGAACTGAGAAAGCTGACTCGAACCGAAGAATTCTTTAACAGCAGCCGAAACGGGCTTCGAGTTAATCATATCCTGAGGCATCAAGCCTTCACTTTCAGCAACAGTTAGACGCTCTTTAACCGCACGTTCTACACGAACAAGACCAACACGGAATGCGTTTTCCGCCATCTCGCCAACACTTCTAATACGACGATTACCCAAGTGATCTATATCATCGACAATACCATGACCATCGCGAATCCCCACCAAGGTCTTAACAACCTCAACGATATCATCTTTGTTAAGCGTTCCCTTACCTTCTGGCGTATCGCGCCCTAGACGCAGGTTGAATTTCATTCGACCCACTTCGGACAAGTCATAACGTTCATCAGAGAAAAACAAATTGCCGAACAAGTTCTCTGCAGATTCCTTTGTAGGTGGCTCACCAGGACGCATCATACGGTAGATTTCGACCTGAGCCTCAAGCTTGCTATTAGTCCCATCAATATTCAAAGTGTTTGAAATATATGGCCCATGATCAAGCTCATTGATATAAAGAATTTCAAATTTCTTAACATCATTATCGCGCAATACTTCAATGGACTCTTCTGTCAATTCAGCATTGGCCGCGGCGATAATTTCACCTGTTGATTTATCTACAAGATCAGCACCTAATCGTTTTCCGACCAAGTATTCAAGCGGAACTTCTAAACTCTTAACCCCAGCCTTTTCCATATTACGCACATGCTTTGCTGTAATACGCCGTCCTGTCTTAACAACCACCTCGCCATCAACTTCGACATCAAACGACGCTAACTCACCACGTAACTGCTGCGGATCAATTGAAATTTTGATTTTCGTTTTACTTAGCGTTACTTGAATTGTATCAAAGAACGTCTCAATAATTTCATGCGTTTCCATACCTATCGCACGTAGCAATACCGTTGCAGGCAATTTACGGCGACGATCAATACGAACAAAAACAGAATCTTTCGGATCAAACTCAAAATCCAACCACGAACCACGGTAAGGAATCACACGTGCGTTGTATAATAACTTACCAGCAGAGTTTGATTTACCCTTATCATGACTAAAGAACACACCAGGAGAACGATGTAACTGAGAAACGATTACTCGCTCTGTACCATTGATAACAAACGAACCTTTATCCGTCATCAAAGGCAACTCGCCCAAATAGACATCTTGCTCTTTTATATCTTTGACGACTTTTGATGTTGCTGGCGCATCTTTATCATAAATAACAAGACGCAACTTTACACGCAAAGAAGCAGCGTAGGTTAGACCACGAATCTGACACTCTCGAACATCAAATACTGGCTCATCAATTCGATAGTCAACATAGTCTAATTCAACATAGTTGTTGTAACTTACGATTGGAAAAACCGACTTAAAAGCGCTATGAAGCCCTTTCTCTTTTCGATTATCTAGAGGGATATTATCTTGTAGGAAGTCTCGATATGATTCGAGCTGTATTGATAACAAAAAAGGAATTTCCAGAACCTGTGGGCGCTTTCCAAAATCCTTACGAATACGTTTCTTATCGGTAAAGCTAAGAGCCATCTTTTTTCCTCATTTTATCCGAATGTTATCGTCATCTAGCCAACACTTAAGTTATGCTGATGATGCAAAATTTGCTTTAATATGAGATCGCTAACGCAATTTCAGAGTAAAACAAACTACTGATGCTTTAACTACAACCTAAGCGACAAAAGGCCGACGGAATTAACCGTCAGCCAGTTGTCTAGAAAACTAAACTACAAGCCCAATTACTTAAGCTCGACAGCAGCACCAACTTCTTCAAGTTGTTTTTTAGCTTCCTCAGCCTCATCCTTAGATGCTGCTTCTTTAACAGTTGCAGGCGCACTCTCAACCATGTCTTTTGCTTCTTTAAGACCAAGACCTGTAAGACCACGAACTGCTTTGATAACTTTAATTTTGTTATCACCAACAGACGCAAGTACAACATCAAACTCAGTCTTTTCTTCTGCAGCGGCAGCTTCGCCACCAGCAGCAGGAGCAGCAGCAACTGCAGCAGCAGCGGCTGAAACACCAAACTTCTCTTCCATATCTGAAATCAACTCAACGATTTCAACTACAGTCATATTGGAAATAGCTTCCAAGATATCTTCTTTCGATACGGCCATTATATTTCTCCTAAATTCCGAATCAGGCAGCAGCCTGTTTTTGATCACGTACAGCAGCAACAGTACGCACAAGTTTTCCAGGCACTTCATTAATTGTACGAGCAAGCTTATCTAGAGGCGCTCTCAATGTACCGGCTAGGATTGCTAGCGCTTGGTCACGAGTAGGCATCTTAGACAACGTCTCCAACTGAGACACTTCCATCAGTTCACCGCCCAAGGCGATCATCTTGACTTCTAGCTTGTCGTTTTCTTTAATAAAATCCTTAACCACACGAGCCGCAGCGCCTGGATCTTCCTGAGAAAATGCCAGAATCATTGGTCCAACTAAACCATCGCTCATACATGAATAATCAGTATCAGCAAGTGCTAGTTTCGCAAGGTTATTTTTAACCACTCTAATGTAAACACCATCTGCACGCGCTTTAGCACGCAATGCAGTCATGTCCGTCACAGAGATTCCACTATAATCAGCAGCGATAGCGGAATGTGCTTCTGCAGCAACAGCAGCGACCTCAGAAACAATTTGCTTTTTAGCTTCTAAAGTTAATGCCACGATTTACTACCTCATGGTTCGGTGGAATTCCACCGTTAATCAAACACCTTTCGGTGATAACGAACGACGCCCCGCAACCATTTGACTCGGGAACGTCATCTACGCAGGTTACAAAAAACTCTTGTGATTAAGCCTAAAACTCAACACCTACGGTCTTCGACGACATACAGCCATGTATATCTATGCTAGGTAAATTCTACCTAACTCTTCTCATCCTTGAGAAGCACGGACTTACGTCCAGAATTACGCTTCTAAAGAGCTTTGATCAACTAGCAACCCAGGCCCCATAGTGCTTGATACTGAAACCTTCTTCAGATAAACACCTTTAGCAGATGATGGCTTGGCTTTTACCAAAGCAGCCACCAAAGAATTTAAATTTTCTTCTAACGCCTTCGCTTCGAAATCAACATTACCTATTGCACAATGTATAATCCCAGCTTTATCAGTACGATATTGAACCTGACCTGATTTGGCATTTTTTACCGCCGTAACCACATCAGGGGTAACAGTCCCAACTTTTGGGTTAGGCATCAAACCTCTAGGACCCAAAATTTGACCTAGCTGACCAACGACACGCATAGCATCCGGAGTCGCAATAACAACATCAAAATCTAGCTCACCCTTCTTAACAGTCTCGGCAAGATCATCAAAACCAACAATATCAGCACCAGCCGCTACTGCTTTATCAGCATTCTCACCCTGAGCAAAAACAGCAACACGAACAGTCTTACCTGTACCATTTGGCAACACGGTAGAACCACGCACCACTTGATCAGATTTACGAGGATCAACACCAAGATTAATGCTTACATCAACACTTTCTACGAACTTTGCCGCCGGTAACTCTTTCAAAAGAGAAAATGCTTCATTTACAGCATAAACCTGCTCAGCATTTACTTTTTCTTGAATTGCTTTTTGTCTTTTCGTTAGCTTAGTCATTACACGCCCTCCACTTCGATACCCATACTACGAGCACTACCCGCGATGGTTCTTACCGCAGCATCCATATCAGCAGCTGTCAGATCAGGCTCTTTTGTCTTAGCAATTTCTTCAAGCTGCTCACGATTCACCTTGCCAACTTTATCCTTATTTGGCACGCCACTACCCTTCTGAATACCAGCAGCCTTCTTAAGTAGAACTGCTGCGGGAGGTGTTTTTGTAACAAAAGTAAAACTTTTATCGCTATAAACAGTGATCACTACAGGAACAGGCATACCCTGCTCCATGCCCTGCGTTTTAGCATTAAATGCCTTACAGAACTCCATGATATTTACACCATGCTGACCCAGTGCTGGACCAACTGGCGGACTTGGATTTGCTTGATTTGCAGGAACCTGCAACTTTATGTAAGCGTCAACTTTTTTTGCCATGATTTATTTCCTTTACGGGTACAAACAGCTTTCGCCTCCCCGACCACTAAACGATCAGGTCTTTTCAACCTGAAAGAAATCCAGTTCAACAGGCGTTGAACGTCCAAATATTTGCACTGCCACAGACAATTTACTCTTATCGTAATTTACATCTTCGACAATTGCATTGAAGTCATTAAATGGCCCGTCTACAACACGAACCACCTCACCCACTTCAAACATAATTTTAGGCTTCGGCGCATCTTCACCTGAGACACTTCTCAAGATATTATCCGCTTCCGCATCAGTTATTGGCGCTGGTCGGTCACTCGTCCCACCGATAAAACCCAATACCCGATTAGTATCCTTAACGAGATGCCATGAATCATCACCCATCTCCATTTCCACAAGCACATAACCTGGGAAAAACTTTCTTTCGCTCTGGCGCTTCTTTCCGCCACGCATTTCTACCACTTCTTCAGTTGGCACCAAAATACTGCCGAACTTTTCCTCCATACCAAACCGTTCAATGCGTTCTAGCAGGGTTCGCTGAACATACTTTTCATACCCAGAGAAAGCTTGTATGACATACCATTGCTTCGCCATCTAACTAAGCTCCTGTACTTAAGAACAGCTTCACTGCCCAACTCAATATTGAATCAATTATCAATAAGAATATCGACAATATCGCTACAATAACTACAACTATTGCCGTAGTCTGCATGGTCTCCACCCTTGTCGGCCAGACCATTTTTCGAACTTCTGTACGAGCATTACCGATAAAGTCAACAAGACGCCTACCAGGAGCTGAAGTATATGCCACTCCAATAGCTACTAGCATCACTGCCAACATACCAAGCACGCGATACAAGACCGATTCTTGTGCGAAATAGTAAAATCCACCAATAGCCACAGCCACCAGCGCAAATGCAATTACGAGTTTTATCTTATCCAGTGGAGATGACTGAACGTTTGAATCAGTGACTGCCATAGATTTTACTTTTTTTATTTAGAAAAATGGCAGGCCAGGAGGGAGTCGAACCCCCGACCTACGGTTTTGGAAACCGTTGCTCTACCAATTGAGCTACTGGCCTATCTTTCTTTTACAAACAACAAAAGAACGAGAGGAACACTACCCCTCGCTCTTAAAGGACGCGCGATTATACCAAATAAAAGAAATTATTCAATAATTTTCGCAACAACACCCGCACCTACGGTACGACCACCTTCACGAATTGCGAAGCGTAGACCTTCTTCCATCGCGATGGGCGAGATCAAGGTTACGGTTAGTTTTACATTATCACCCGGCATTACCATTTCAACACCATCAGGTAGCTCACATGCTCCTGTTACGTCAGTTGTTCTGAAGTAGAACTGTGGACGATAGTTGCTGAAGAATGGCGTGTGACGACCACCTTCATCTTTTGATAACACATAGACTTCTGATTCGAACGTAGTATGCGGCGTGATCGAACCTGGCTTACATAACACTTGACCACGCTCTACGTCTTCACGCTTGGTGCCACGCAGTAGAATACCTACGTTGTCACCAGCCTGACCTTCGTCAAGCAACTTACGGAACATCTCAACACCTGTACAGGTTGTTGTCTGTGTGTCCTTAATACCGACGATGGCGATTTCTTCACCCACTTTGATGATACCGCGCTCGATACGTCCTGTAACTACCGTTCCACGACCTGAGATAGAGAACACATCCTCTACCGGCATTAGGAAGTCACCTTCTGTTGCACGCTCTGGCTCTGGTACGTAGTCATCAATAGCGCTAACCAGCTCTACAATCTTTTCTGCATAATCCGCATCACCCTCTAGGGCTTTAAGCGCAGAACCCGTTACGATTGGCGTATCATCACCCGGGAATTCGTATTCATCAAGAAGCTCACGTACTTCCATCTCAACAAGCTCAAGCAGCTCTTCGTCATCAACCATGTCTGCTTTGTTTAGGAATACCACGATGTATGGAACACCTACCTGACGTGACAATAAGATATGCTCACGCGTTTGTGGCATTGGGCCGTCAGCCGCAGAGACCACTAAAATAGCACCATCCATTTGTGCAGCACCTGTGATCATGTTCTTCACATAATCCGCATGCCCTGGACAGTCTACGTGTGCGTAGTGACGCGTATCTGATTCATACTCAACGTGAGAGGTTGCGATAGTGATACCACGCTCTCTTTCTTCTGGCGCATTATCGATGTCTGCAAAATCTTTTGCTTCTCCACCCATCTTCTCTGCCATTACTTTTGTAATCGCCGCTGTCAGGGTTGTCTTACCGTGGTCAACATGACCAATTGTGCCGACGTTTACGTGCGGCTTATTACGTTCAAATTTTTCTTTAGACATCGCTCATATTCCGTCAATATTAAACTTACTAAGTGTATAAATGGTGCCCATAAGCAGATTCGAACTGCTGACCTCACCCTTACCAAGGGTGCGCTCTACCAACTGAGCTATATGGGCAGATGACCACCTGCGAGCAGGCAAATCACTTTATAGCACAGCCATGCTCAATTTGGAGCGGGTGATGGGAATCGAACCCACATAGTCAGCTTGGAAGGCTGAAGTTCTACCGTTGAACTACACCCGCTTAAACTTGCAAACAACCTGCCAAATTTCGGCAGATTGAAAAATATGGTGGAGGGGGAAGGATTCGAACCTTCGAAGGCAGTGCCAGCAGATTTACAATCTGCCCCCTTTGGCCGCTCGGGAACCCCTCCATACAAAGAGCGGCGTATTCTGATAGAATCGAAGATGAAAGTCAACAACACATTTCGCTATTTTTTTATTTATTTCAGCAGCCATTTTTCAAGCTCGTTTCACAGTCATTACAATCCTATCAAAGCAAGCCTTTAGACAACCTCTGAACCCGAAACAAACACACTTCAATTATCCCAGAGGACACCTTTTATTTAGAATTTTTGCACACCACTTCGATTTTCTTTATGATTCTCTTACTTTTTAGTAAGCAAAACTCGCAATGTTTTTCGCCACACCTCAAAGAAAAACGACTAAATCAATAACGACTCCTAACTAAATAAGAGTGATAAATCCATGAAAGTTACAATTTACGGCTCAGGCTATGTTGGCCTGGTTACAGGCGCTTGCTTAGCACAAGTTGGCAATGATGTTCTCTGCGTCGATGTCGACCCTGCAAAAATCGACCTCCTCAAAAGTGGAGGCATCCCTATCTATGAACCAGGCCTTGATCAAATTGTTGCTGACAATATTGCAGCAGGCCGCTTAAACTTCACCCTTTCTGCTGAGGAAGGCGTACAACACGGACTGGTTCAATTTATTGCTGTTGGCACTCCTCCAGACGAGGACGGCTCTGCTGATTTAACCTACGTTCTCCAAGTTGCCCGATCAATTGCTGAAAACATGAATGACTACCGGGTAATTGTCGACAAATCAACTGTACCTGTCGGCACCGCTGACAAGGTTAAAAGTGCAGTTACGGAAATTATCAGCAAACGCAATATTAATGTTAATTTCGACGTTGTCTCTAACCCTGAATTCCTCAAAGAAGGCAATGCCATCGAAGACTTCATGAAACCGGATCGCATCGTTATTGGCACAGACAATGATCATGCTAAAGAGGTTATGCATGAACTTTACCTTCCTTTTAATCGAAACCACGAGCGTATTATCACCATGGATATTCGCTCCGCCGAATTGACTAAATACGCCGCAAACGCCCTACTTGCTACCAAGATTAGCTTCATGAACGAACTCTCTAATCTTTCCGAGATTCTTGGTGCAGATATCGAAAACGTTCGAATTGGTATTGGTTCAGACCCACGCATTGGTTATCATTTCATCTACCCTGGCTGCGGATATGGTGGATCATGCTTCCCCAAGGACGTACAAGCACTTGAGCGCACCGCCAAAGAAGTTGGCTATAATGCAGAACTTCTTTCAGCCGTCGAATCAGTGAATTATCGCCAAAAAGACAAGCCTGTTGAAAAAATCAACAAACACTATGATAACAATGTTGATGGAAAAACATTCGCCGTGTGGGGACTAGCATTCAAGCCCAACACTGATGATATGCGAGAAGCATCGAGTCGCGTCATTATCAACACACTTAGAGAGCAAGGTGCAAGCATTCAAGCTTACGACCCCGTCGCCTCCGAAGAATGCTCACGCATCTACGCTGACAACATGGATGGATTGACACTTTGCTCCTCTGCAAAAGAAGCACTCGAAGGCGCTGATGCATTAATTATTGTTACTGAATGGCAAGAGTTTAGAAGCCCGAACTTTGATGAAATCAAAGCAAGCTTAAAAGATCCGGTTATTGTCGACGGTCGAAACTTATACGATCCAGAAACCATGAAAGATCTTGGTTTTAGTTATTACGCCATTGGCCGCGGCATGTAAAACACAGCATAAGGCAGGACATCATGTCCTGCCTTTGATTCTCCTTAATTCTCTTCGTTGATGTTTATCCGGCTTTCGCCCCCCGCCAATTTCATGAGATGCATATTTCCTCATCTCAGCATCCAACTTCCTCTTGGCAACACTTTGTTCGGTTTCTTCATATAACAAGACCGCCTCCTTCGCAGGACGGCGCTTATCATTTACCCCTAAAACCAAAACATCAAACGACTCAACACCTCGAGTCACTAACACCTTATCTCCAGCCCCCACTTTTCTGGAAGACTTGCACCTCTCTGCATTGACATGCACTTTCCCACCTGCCACAGCATCGGACGCCAAAGCACGAGTTTTAAAAAAACGTGCAGCCCACAACCATTTATCTAGACGAACACGCTCTAATTGCCCTCTATCAATGGCCATTCGACAATATGCTCCTGAATATCTCTAACCTCATTCTCATCTACATACCTTCCTTTTATAGACAAACCCTGACGATGAATCTCGTCCTTACTACCACAGACCAAATGATGCCATTCTGGTAAACCTCTCCCTTCCATAATACGCCGATACGCACAACTCAATGGCATCCAGGCGAGTTGCTCCAAATTATCAGGCGTTAATTTTAGACAATCCGGCACGAGCGTTTCACGCTCCGAATAATTCCCGCAATGACAACTTTTTGCATCCACCAATGAACACGCAACATCGGTGTAATACACGTCTCCTGTATCTTCATCTTCTAATTTCAAGAGACAACATTTCCCACAATGGTCACACAGAGACTCCCATTCTTCTCTAGAGAGGGCACTTAAACGCTTTTCCTCCCACCACTTATTCATTATCAACCTTAATCGAAGCTTTCAAACGCTCAAATTCTTTTGAGGCACTGTAGTAGAAAACCTCTTTACCTTCTTTATCAAACACAACCACCATTGATTTTTCCGGGTAAATCCAATATTCCAACTCTTTCGTAACCACCTTTCTTTCACTCGGCTGACCAAAAAACTTCAACAACTGCGCCTCTGAATAATTAGTTTTAGCCAGATAAGCCAACTTCCACACTCTTAGTTTATACGCATCAAGCAGCCCAGTCTTAGACAGCATGTATTTTCGCTGCCCACTAGGCATGGGCTTACCAGAAGAATCAAAACGCGCATATTTCGATATATCCACCCCTTCAATGTCGACCTCCACTGCAATCGCAGCGAAAAACACGCCTAATTTCACTTTATCAAAAAATGCCTCAATAATTCGTTCACCTTTTGCATTTTCGAAAGCCGCCATCTTAGGCACTTTGCGCAACGTAGCAACAACAGAAGCCAAATCACTTTGACCAATTTCAAGCGACAAGACCGATGTTACATTATCGCTAACCACATCAACCTGCCACGGCATATCCTTCACCTGCCGCACCGTCCCTGAGTCATCCTTGCTATTATTAATGAAATATCCTGCTGCCAATATAAGCAACAACAAAATCAGCCCCCAAAAAAACCATTGTTTTTTCACGTTACTTCCTTATCAAAACTAAATAAATACACAACCGTTCGTCCGAACCAGGCGTACGCAACCATTACAATTTTCAACACCAAACAGAGACAGTCGCTAGAATACAGCACCACAGACAAAGTATCGACGAGATAATTGAACGACAAAATACCAGCGATTACTACTTAAAGTGACGCTAATGAAACCTAGTCATCCGACATCGCAGACAACTTTAACTCTGGTGACGAAGTTAAAGATTATGCTAACCTCGAAGATCGAGATTAATTTTAGATTACTGATAGGAGAACTCAATGAACGTTAACAGAATGGTTATGGCCTTTGCAGGCGTAATGATTTTACTAAGTGTTATTTTATCCATAAAGCACAATCCGAATTGGCTTTGGTTTACTGCTTTTGTTGGCTTTAACCTATTCCAATCGTCCTTCACCGGTTTCTGTCCGCTCGCGATGATTTTGAAAAAAATGGGCGTCAAAGAATAGACATTCAACCTAAAGGCAAAGCAATTGTTTTGGGGCTTGCGGAATAGAGGATTAAAGAACCATCGCTAAGATTGTAGCTTTTTATTATGGCGCAGTACCTATATTAGTCATAGCTACAATCTTATACGACGGAAAGCCCCGGAAACAATTGAAACATTATCGTTTTACTTGAGGTTCCAAACACTCGTGTCTCCACCCACTAAGACTACAATGTTTAAAAACAGTTCCCACTAATGTTAAAAAAAAATAAAAAGAACATGACAGATAACAAACAAGACTTTAAAGTCACAAATAACGCATAAACAACGGATCAATCAGGATATGTGCTGGGCAAACCGACTCTTCTTCATTATGGTACTCATTCTCGCAGTCTTGAGCTTCCTATCGGGCTGCGGCAACAAAGGTAAACTCTACCTTCCTGAAAACAACCCCACAGAACAACCCTCTAAAAAATAATGAAAACTCATGGATCACTTCTCCTATAAAAATCAGCAATTATTTACTGAAGAAGTCGCTGTTAGCGACATAGCAAAAAACTTTGGAACACCGTGCTACATTTATTCGCGAGCCACGCTTGAACGTCACTGGCATGCATTTAATGATGCATTTGGTGAACAAAAACACCTTGTTTGCTATGCCGTTAAAGCAAATTCTAATCTTGCAATCCTCAACCTCTTTGCTCGATTAGGATCTGGCTTTGACATTGTTTCGCTTGGCGAACTCGAACGCGTTATACGGGCAGGAGGCGATCCAGCCAAGATTGTATTTTCAGGCGTTGGAAAACGTGAAGATGAAATGCAACGCGCACTTGAGCTTGATATTCATTGTTTCAACATCGAATCAGCTGATGAAATCGACCGATTAAATGACGTTGCAGGTAAATTAAGTAAGATTGCCCCAATCTCCATCCGTGTAAACCCAGACGTTGATGCAGGCACCCATCCTTATATATCAACCGGGCTAAAAGAGAACAAATTCGGCATCGCTATCGAAGATGCAGAGGCTGTCTATAAAAAGGCTCACGCTTTACCACATCTAAATGTCATTGGCATCGACTGTCATATCGGCTCTCAACTCACCGAACTCTCCCCTTTTCAGGATGCCTTAGACCGGATATTGCTGCTCGCAGAAAAATTAAAAACAACAGGCATACATATCAAGCATATTGACCTTGGCGGGGGATTAGGTGTTCGTTATAAAGATGAAATACCCCCTTTACCATCAGATTACACGGCACAGCTATTTACCAACGAAAAAATCAAAGATTACGAAATTATTATCGAGCCTGGCCGCGCCATTGCAGCCAACGCAGGCATTTTGGTAACTAAGGTGGAATACCTTAAGCACTCTGAACATAAGAATTTTGCAATTGTAGATGCAGCGATGAATGATTTGATTCGTCCATCACTCTACCAAGCTTGGCAGGAAATCATTCCCGTCAGCGAAACGGCCAATGGAGACACATCAACTTATGACATTGTTGGCCCGATCTGTGAAACGGGAGACTTTCTTGGTAAAGACCGAAAGCTTTCGCTAAAACAAGGCGATCTTCTAGCTATTCGATCATCAGGAGCTTATGGCGCCACCATGTCCTCCAACTACAATACCCGACCTCGAGCTGCAGAAATCATGGTTGATGGTGACGAAACTCATCAAATCAGAAAAAGGGAAACGATTGACCACCTCTTACAAGGCGAACACATCATTCCCTAGATCATCGCTCGCAATCACAACTATCTTCGCAAACGCTGCCTGATCACCTCCATTAGAATATGGAAGTTCAGGCGACGTGAAGAGCCACCTTTATCGAAATATACCTGCAAGTCTCGCTCAAAGACGGCAATATTCTTTCTAGCCATTGCCTCTTCAGCCGCCTTCATCACTGATCGATCCTCAACCAAAGCGACCATAAACGACTCCATCGCTGGAAGTGTAACGGTAAAGAAACGCCTGAATGGTTTACCGTGATCCTCTGTCTCTTGCGCTAAACGAAATAACTTATCCGACATTTCAATCATGACTCGCGTTTCAGCGAACCAAGGCTCTGGCAACTTTTTGCACAGAACTCTAATCCGCGAATACACCTCATCACCTTTTAAATAATAGTCAGGCTTACCTTTTCGAGAGCGCCTCCAACGCCAGTATTCTTTTTGACTTTCTATCACCCCCTCACCTTGCCTCATGATTGCGCGCAACCATTTAATCAGCTTCCACGTCAAGTAGGTAAGGAGCGCCAAAACGAAGGTACTAATTAAGGCAAGTAAAGCGTACAGAAACAATCGAATCATGATGAATATTGCAAACAAAGACGTTAATAGATAATGGGGACATTTAATTTAAAATGCAATTGATGCCGAAGACTGGCTTTGTACCTGACCTTTCAAGCATCATTCTTACACCATTAATCGTCACCACACCTTCAAAAAATAAAGATTATAAAATAGTTCTTGATCTCCCCTTTATTGTCCCCTATGATACGCCTCTTTCTGATGCGGGGTGGAGCAGTCTGGAAGCTCGTCGGGCTCATAACCCGAAGGTCGTAGGTTCAAATCCTACCCCCGCTACCACATTCAAAAAAAGCCCCGATATCGGGGCTTTTTTTATATTTAGAAAAAAGCATTTTGTAAACGGAAAATAGCAGCCCAAACATGTCATTAGGAACGTTGGAAAATTTAATTACGACCACTGTTGAAGGCTTAGGCTACGAACTATGGGGATATGAATATCGCCCACATAGTGAGAATGGCTTACTGAGGATCTATATCGAATCAACAGAAGGCATTACTGTTGATGACTGCGCATCTGTAAGCAATCAGATAAGTGCAGTTTTTGATGTGGAAGACCCCATCCCTATGGCCTATATTCTTGAGGTATCTTCTCCTGGTATGGATAGAATGCTATTCAAACCAGAACAGTACACACCTTATGTGGGTGAAACTGTTAAGATCAAAACACAATATGCACTAGATGGACGACGCAACTATAAAGGCATCATCCAGAATCTAAGCGAAACAGCAGTAACTCTTGAAATAGACAAGGAGCTGCATGAAGTCCCATTTGATGCCATTGAACATTCAAGGCTTAAAATTGCCGAAAAGCAAGGTTAATTGCTATGAGTAAAGAAATTTTATACGTTGTCGATGCAGTCTCTAATGAGAAAAATGTTGATGCAGATATCATTTTTGAAGCTGTTGAAATCGCACTCGCAACCGCAACAAGAAAAAAACATAATCCGCAAATGGATGTTCGCGTCTCTATTGATCGTGAAACAGGTGAATATGAGACATTTCGTCGCTGGGAAGTTCTAGATGACGAGTCTGAAGAGTTCGAATCACCAGAAAAACAAATACTTTACTCTTATGCTAAAAATGATGGCCATGACGTTGAAATCGGTGACTTTGTAGAGGAGCCCATCGAATCCATTGAATTTGGTCGCATCGCCGCACAGACTGCGAAACAAGTTATCGTGCAAAAAGTTCGCCAAGCAGAACGCGAACGCATTGTTGAAGGATTCCGCGATCGTGTCGGCCAGCTAATTTTAGGCACAGTAAAACGTGTCGACCATCGTGGCATCGTATTGGACATGGGAGAGAATGCAGAAGCTTTGATCCCTCGTGATCAAATGTTACCTAAAGACATGGTTCGCCCTGGTGACCGCATGCGTGGCTACCTAAAAGAGATTTTAGATACCGGTCGCGGCCCACAGATGATTGTTAGCCGTACGGATGCCAATCTCTTAATCGAATTGTTGAAGCTGGAAGTTCCTGAGATCGGTCAGGAAATGATTGATATCATGGCCGCTTCACGTGATCCTGGCTCACGCGCCAAGATTGCAGTACGTGCAAACATTCCTAACCTCGACCCAGTGGGTGCCTGTGTAGGCATGCGTGGTTCACGTATCCAAACTGTTACCAATGAATTAAACGATGAGCGTGTAGACATTATTCCTTGGGATGATGACATTGCGAACTTTGTTATCAACTCAATGAAGCCAGCAGAAGTGCTTTCTATCGTTGTTGATGAAGAAAATAAAACCATGCGCATTGGTGTTGATGAAGATCAGCTATCTCAGGCTATCGGCAAAGGCGGGCAGAATGTTCGCTTAGCCAGTGAACTAACAGGCTGGCAGCTTGATATCATGAGTGAGCAAGAAGCTGATGATGCTAACCTAAAAGAGCAGCAGCTTATCGTTGACAAGTTCATCGAGAAGCTGGATATCGATGAAGATATTGCAACGATATTAGTGGAAGAGGGCTTTACTAGCCTTGACGAACTTGTTTATGATTTCGACGACGTCTGTGCCATTGATGAGTTCAATGAAGAACTTGCAGAAGAACTTCGTTCTCGTGCTCAGAACACCCTACTAACCCAGGCAATCTCTGGCACTAGCGGTTCGCCACAACAAGACTTGCTAGAAATGGATAGTATGACCAACCCACTGGCTTACAAACTGGCGGCAAAAGGTATTTACACGATGGAAGATCTCGCAGAACAAGCCACCGATGACTTACTAGACATCGATGACATGACCGAAGAACGCGCTGGCGAATTAATAATGATCGCCCGCGCACCATGGTTTGCTGAAGAGTCAGCAGAAGATGAATAAGGCAGGAGGCAAACTAGATGTCAGATATAATCGTAAAACAACTGGCCCAGATCGTAGGCACGCCTGTGGATCTGATGCTACAACAACTACAACAAGCAGGCATTCCTGCTAGTAGCCCTGATGACAGCATTACCGATGAACAGAAATTAAAACTTCTTGAATTCATCCGTCAAGGCCAACAAAGCCAAGCAGCGGTTAAACCAACCTTATCAGTAAAACGCCGCTCTGTTTCAGAACGCAAAATTACTGGCGTCCAAGGGAAAAAGAATACCGTTACTGTGGAAGTACGCAGAAAGAAGCGAGCAGCGCAGCGAGCAGACACTCCTCAGCAAGCTACAGACCATCCAACTACCGCTCCTGCTGACAGCAATCGTTCTCAAGAACTCACCAAAAAGCTAGAGGCTGAAAGTAATGCCCTACGCCAAGTTAAAGAACAAAATGATCTTGCTGCCAAAGAAAAGCTTATCGCTGCTGAAAAAGCAGAAGAAACTCCTGTTAATGAGACAACTGAAGAAATAGTAGAAACTGTAGAAATAGCAGAAACTGTAGAAACTGTTGCTGTAACACCCCCTATTCCAACAGAAAATATGCAAAAAACCGAAGAAACACCTGCTGCTAAAGCTGAAGAAAGTAAACCCAAACCTTCTACTGAGAAGCCAAAAACCCCTGCTGCTGCGGCAACACCGGAAGCGACTAAGCCACCAACAGCCGTTAAAGCTAAAACACCGGCTGCTCCAGCTGAGCCACCTAAAAGAAGAGTGGGTGATATCAACTTCTTTGAAGAAGCAAGAAAACGTAAGGCGGAAGCAAGTGCGGCAGCTAAGCAAGAAGCGGCTACATTACTTAAAAAGCGACCTTCACGCAAACCTAAGCCCAAGGTAGCAACACCTGCTGCCACGTCTACACCGACAAAAGCCGCAACACCAACAACTGCCAATGCGAATAAACCCGCTGATGCAGCAGCAAAGAATAAGAAGAAGAAACCATTCCAGGGCCGTGATGGCGGATCAAAATTACATATGGCTGGCGGCGACTCAAGACGTCGCAAGAAGAAAGGTGGCCGCAGACAGCAACATGTCAATATTGAGCGTTCCACTAAACATGGCTTTGAAAAACCCGTAGCTCCTGTCAGTAAAGAAATTGAAATCCCTGACACTATCGTACTTTCAGACTTAGCAATGAAACTTAGCGTTCAGTCTACTGAAATTATCAAGAGACTTATGTCTCTTGGCGTGATGGCAACCATTAACCAGTCACTAGACCAAGATACCGCCATACTCGTTACAGAAGAACTTGGCCATAAAGGCATCCCAATGGCTGCCATCGAAGAAGATGATGCGGCCCTTGCTGACACAGTTCTTGATATTCATGCAGGTGACTTTGAAGAGTTTTCTCGCCCTCCAGTTGTTACTATCATGGGGCATGTTGACCATGGTAAAACATCATTACTTGATTATATTCGTTCAAGCCGAGTAACAGCTGGCGAAGCGGGTGGAATTACACAGCACATTGGTGCGTATCACGTTGAAACTGAGAACGGCATCGTATCATTCCTTGATACCCCTGGACACGCTGCATTCTCCTCAATGCGAGCTCGTGGCGCACAAGCAACGGATATCGTAATTGTTGTTGTTGCTGCCGATGACAGCGTAATGCCACAAACACGTGAAGCGATTAAACATACACGTGCTGCGGGCGTACCATTGATTGTCGCTATCAACAAAATGGATAAAGAAAATGCAGACCCAGAGCGCGTTAAAAGTGATTTAAGTGCTCTTGAAGTTATCCCGGAAGAATGGGGGGGCGACGATGTATTTGTTGAGGTATCAGCGATTACAGGTCAAGGCGTTGACAACCTACTAGAATCTATCTTGCTGGTTTCGGAAATACAGGAACTAAAAGCTCGTCAAGAAGGACCAGCTACCGGTACTGTTGTTGAAGCAAGTATCGAAAAAGGCCGTGGTGCAGTAGCAACCGTTCTGGTTCAAGAAGGTACATTGAAGCAAGGTGATATGGTACTTTGTGGTCAACAATATGGGCGTGTTAGAGCGATGTTGGATGAGTTAGGCAAGCCGACCAAGGTAGCAGGCCCTTCTATCCCTGTTTCAATTCTTGGCTTATCAGGCGTCCCATCTGCTGGTGATGACATGATCGTACTCCCTAACGAACGAAAAGCGCGTGAAGTCGCTGAAATCAGACGTCACAGAGAGCGTGAAACACGCCTTTCTGCACAGCAAGCAGCTAAACTTGAAGCATTGTTCTCTCATATGGAGAACGGTGAAGTTAGCAAAGTTAACTTACTGGTTAAAGCCGATGTACAAGGTAGTGTAGAAGCATTAACAGAGTCTCTTAATAAGCTATCCACTGACGAAGTTAAGGTGAACATCGTTCTAGCAGGCGTCGGTGGTATCAACGAAGGCGATGTTAACCTTGCTCAAGCTGCAAATGCGGTAATGATTGCTTTCAATGTTCGTGCTGATGCTGCTGCAAAGCGCATTGCTTCAGAATCTGGCGTTGATATTCGTTATTACAGCATCATCTATGAAACAATTGATGATGTAAAAGCTGCAATGAACGGTCTATTGAAACCTGAATTACGCGAAGAGTTCTTAGGTATCGCTGAGGTTAAAGACGTATTCCGATCTACCGCGATGGGGCCTGTTGCAGGTTGTTTGATCGTTGATGGCGTGGTTAAGCGCGGCTTACCAATACGCGTCTTACGTAACAACGTTGTAGTATACGAAGGTGAGCTAGAATCACTGCGTCGCCATAAAGATGATGTTAACGAGGTTCGCACAGGTACAGAATGTGGTATTGCGGTTAAGAACTATAACGACGTTCAGCCTGGTGATCAGATTGAGTGCTTCCAAAGAACTGAAATCGCTCGTACAATTGACTGATAACCATGCCCATTGATTACGCCAGAACCGACCGAATTTCAGAACAAATCAAACGTGTTCTGGCTCAACTCATCCGCGATAAAGTCAAAGATCCTCGCATTGGTATGATCTCGATACTTGATGTCGAGGTCACCAAAGACTTGAAAATGGCCAAGGTCTATTTTGACACCTTCCAAACAGACAAGGTCGACGATTCTACGATTGGACTAAATCGCGCCGCTGGCTTCCTTCGCCGCGAATTAGCTAAAGAATTAAGCCTGCGCTCTACGCCTAGCCTACAATTTCTTTATGATGACACTGAGATCAAAGCTAATGACCTTAGTGCATTAATTGACAAAGCCGTTGCTAGCGATAAAGACCCTTCTTAAAAGAACATATCCCTATTTTCATACTTGCCTAGTTACTAGGTTTACGTTAATGTTTTTCCTCAGAAACTCAACGCACATACGAACTAGCTCAGATGGCAAGAAAGAGAAAAGGTTTACCCATCAATGGTATTTTGCTGCTCGATAAGCCTATCGGAATAAGCTCAAACAAAGCCCTTCAAAAAATAAAATATCTCTATAAAGCGCAAAAGGCTGGTCACACTGGCAGTCTTGACCCACTTGCAACAGGGATGCTCCCTATTTGCCTAGGCGAAGCGACCAAGACCTCACACTTCCTTTTAAACTCAGACAAAAGTTACCAAACAACCATTCAATTCGGTATAAC
Source organism: uncultured Thiotrichaceae bacterium (assembly GCA_902727985.1). Classification (GTDB taxonomy): domain Bacteria; phylum Pseudomonadota; class Gammaproteobacteria; order Thiotrichales; family Thiotrichaceae; genus HyVt-477. The sequence continues at coordinate 46,010 of CACVAY010000009.1, forward strand.
CACCACCACTGGAGACACCGAGGGTGAAGTCATCGAAACAAGACCTGTTCCCACTATTGATGACGCGACGATTCAGAATTTATTAACGAAATTCACGGGGCAACTAGAACAAGTACCTCCCATGTATTCCGCTCTAAAACACCAAGGACAACCGCTTTACAAACTTGCAAGACAAGGTAAAGAAATTGAAAGAAAAGCTCGAAACATCACTATTTTCAGTAATTCTCTTCTAGAAAAAAACCAAAATTCAATAACGGTTGCAGTAGATTGCAGCAAAGGCACTTACATTCGCAGCCTAGCGATGGACATGGGGGAGGCGTTGGGCTGTGGCGCACATATAACGATGCTTAGACGGGTTCACGTCTCACCGTTTAACTACGGTAAAATGTTTACGCTTGATGACGCTATTGAAGCCGAAACCAAGGGCACCTTACGGGACATGCTACTCCCTGTTGATGCTGGAATCATCCATTTCTCAAAAATTATGCTTGACGAAGTCAATGTTGAGAAGCTCATGTTTGGTCAAACTATTCTAGCGGCACACCATCTCAATACAGGCGCAATGGTGAGAATATACAATAACAACAATGACTTTCTTGGTATTGGTGAGATAGATACCTCAGCTCACATCAAACCCAAACGCCTTATTCAGCAACCAGAGTAATATGCGTCACCTCAGGCGCACAATTCTTACGCAAAGGAACACCAGTTGTCCCAATACCGCGACTTGTGTAGACCCAACTCTGATTCACACGATATAAACCCTGAACATACTTTCTTCCTAAGTAAGGACGTACAATGGGTTTATTGGAAGATGATTGTATTTGCCCTCCATGAGTATGACCAGAAAGCTGCAGACTGATACGTGTATCGTGTGCATACCAATCAATCATATCCGGTTCATGCGCCATCAACACAACAGGCGCTCCTTTATGATGTACAGAAAGTGTTTTTTTTATATCTGGATTGCCCAACCAACCATCATCAATACCCGCGAGATGCAGCACGGATTTGCCAAAACCAAGATCTACCCCTTGATTCTTGAAAACCGGAATACCCAAGCGCTCAAAAGTATCCGTTATGAGTTCTGCATTGGTTTTATATTCATGATTACCCAACACAGAAAACACACCTTGTTTTGCCTCTAAATCGGCCAATACAGGCGCTAACTCAAAAATATCCTCTGCATCATGCCAAACATAGTCCCCTGTTAAAACCGTGATATCAGGTGCTAAGGAATTAGCCAACTGCACAGCCCTAACAACATGTTCCAACTGCGTAAACGGATGTAAATGAATATCCGTTAACTGAACAATTGTCACGCCTTGCAGAGATTCCGCGAGATTTTTGATAGGAATCTCTACCCTTTCAACAACAAGCCAGCGCATTTCATTTTTACGCACCGCATGCTTATC
>CACVAY010000009.1:47524-49956 GCA_902727985.1 uncultured Thiotrichaceae bacterium
GGTTCTAAAACTTCCTTCCACTTTTCATCGCCTTCCCATATGGACTCATCCCATAGAGGATAGGGCTTCTTTCCTAAATCAAATAAAAAGGTATCACTAGTAATGGCTAACTCATGAATACGCTTTTCCATGTACTTGGCAATTTTTAAACTTTGAGAGTTTTCTGTATGACGCAAACTGCCACTAACTAAGGTAATTTTCATAACATCCTTTTTATCTAGCATTGAAAGAGAGAATTCGGAGATTCTTTGTTGGAGAGAATCAAGAAAAACGATAAACTAGAGAGCAATGTTAGCATTTTGTCGTACTAAAAGGAGACTCAGAATCGCTCTCGGGCTAAACCTACTACAAAATGTCGCATAGCAACAATCATTACCGATAGTTGAAGCTTTTCTTCTTGCCAAGAATAATTGCCTCACCTGTCCACCGACACTCTATTAATCAAAGACAAACTACATGACTCTAGCTCTTGCTGCACTTGCTGTTATTGGACTTCTTGTTTTCCTAATCAATTATGGAAGAATAATTATTGCGTCCTTCAGACATCATATCGTTACAGGGCTGATTTCTCTTGTCCCAGGCATAAACATTGTCGTATTACCCACAATCTGGGCACGCATCGGCAATGCCTTTGTAATAAGTATCATCGGTTTAGCTCTAGCACTTGGTGGTTGGATTCTTGGCGGAAAAAATACTATTAACCAGCTACTGACACCTACAAGTACTCCTGTCGCTAACAGCCTACCGACCATAAACTCAAACGAAACAACGCAAGTAAATAACGCAAAATATAAAGAGTTACCACTACCACACAAAACGCTATACCAACTTCGCTATCAAACTATTAATTTGCAGCAAACTCCTGTTGGCATCAATCAACAACTCAGGGTTACCCTCAAAGACGGATCTATTCTTGAAGGACGCTTAGTCGAACCTATCGAACAGGCCATTATTATTAATCAACGACCGACCTTGCCAACGCTTAGAATTAAAATTCAGGACGTGTTGAAAGTAGAACAATTAATTAAAACACAATCCTGAGTAGGACTTACCAATGCACGTCTATATCTACCGCTGTAAACACAGAAAAGAAACATTCCTTTATATACCTGAGAAAGATAACTTTGAGGAGGTGCCTGATTCCTTACTTGGAATGCTGGGTGAAACCGCATTCTCATTTGATTTCGATCTAGATGATAGTAAAAAGCTTATCCGAGCGGCAGCTCCAGAAGTCATCCGGAACATTCAGGAAAATGGATATTTTCTACAACTTCCACTAGTAAAAGACGAGAAGTCACATTAGGTGCAATTAATATTTAAGCTGTAAAATACTCAAGCGAAAAATATTTGTGCATTAGCCCCGCCACATCACCGAAGGGACATGTTAAGAAAGTAGCTTGATTAACCAAAGACGAAGTTGCAAGCCCCATTTTGTGGTAAAGCCTGCTGTTTTCAACCTAATCTTTCCATTACCATCAATGATATATGTAGCAGGAACCGCTCTTACACCATATTTCTTAGCGAGGCTACTGTCTTCATCAACAATAATCGGCCATGTGTCAATGCCATTTTCCTTCGCAAAAGCCGCAACTTTAACCGCATCACCCGATTGATAAGCAATCGTTAAGACCTGCCAGTCTTTTGACAAATCACTAATGCTACTCTGTTCAAAGTTACAATAAGGACACCAACTAGCCCAGAAGTACAACAACAAAGGTTTACCTGAATAATCAGAAAGAGAGACAGTATTATTAGCTAAGGTAACTTCTTTAAAGTCAGGAGCATCCCCTTCAACCATACCTCTCTGTGTCCAAAACTGCACGGCAAAAAAGATTCCAACAATAATGATGAAATCTATCCCCCAACGCTGCCACCTAGGGCGTACTTTTTCTTGTTTTTCTTCTACAGACTTCTTTTTGAAAATTGCTAACATCAAGTAGATACCTAATAAAATATGGCGGGCGTAATAGTAAAGTGATTAAACCAGTGTTGCCAAGGCTTTTGCGCCACTAAGCTACTCTACCTTGAATACGAGATGCAAAAAAAAGCCCCAATGATCATAATGAATCATCAGAGCCGTAATGACTTCTTATAATTTACTTGCTAACCACATGTTCTGTCACACCATCAGGAAGAACTGTTTGAAAACCAATGTAACCATGTGCAACATTGCCATTACCATCAGATACCGTATAGGGGATTCTGACCGGGCCACAAAAACTTGCATTCGGAACAAAGGTAATTGAACCACTGCCATTATTTACAACAGAACCAAAGGGAGAGGTTCCAACGCTAATAATCTGTAATTGATCACCATCAGGATCAGAGTCATTCGCTAGTGGATGGATAGTAAGCACTTGGTTGTTTGGCCAGTTTGATAGCGTATCATTCTGGACAATCGGGGCAGCATTAGCACCAGAACTTCCGCCTGT
>CACVAY010000010.1:0-44430 GCA_902727985.1 uncultured Thiotrichaceae bacterium
TGGCTGAGTTTCTTATCCAGCATCAGCCATTGCACCATACCTTTGCGGCGATCATCATTGGGTCTCAATTCAGCGAGTGCGCGAAGCAAGAAAGCGTGAGTATCTACAGAGTCATTGTACCAAAGCCATGAACGATCCTCAGGTGCCCAGTAGGTTCCTAACTGATCATCGTGCTTTGCGACATCCATAATGCTCTCAAATACTAGTAACGCATCTTGATTGCGACCTGCTCGGTTCAGCGTAAGTGCTAAATAACTCTTGAGTAGTGGAGAAAGTTCGCGCCAATGTTTGAACGACATGTCCATGATGGTTTTGCGTTCTTGGGGGCTGAATAGGTTATTCGTCCAGCTGTTATCAGGGTATGCCGATAAAATATAATTGACGAAGGTAAGCGAGTGTAGATGCTGATCATCTTTCAGTTTGTCGCCGTATTCATCATGTAAATATTTCCATGCCCGCTGAATGGGACGTTTGGGAACATCAACATCAAATTCCAGTGCACGAGAAAAGCCTTGTAGCAAATAGGCCGTCATATAGGGTGAGGGTGGGCCACCTTCCCACCACGGGAATCCACCTGATGATGTTTGCATTTTTTGCAGTTTTTCTAAAGCCAATGCTTGTTGTTGAGCGGCAATTTCAGGATCAAGGATACGCAAGAGTCGATCTGATTTCTCTTCACCACCAGCGGCTTCGACCAACCACGGTGTTTCTTCCAATTGTAGTTTTCGATTGGGGTCTTCCTGATTCCACGTTGGTAATTGTGTTTTACGCGTGGCAAGTTTCTTTGCCATTGACGCGACGGTGGGGTGTTCTTTAAAGACATTATTGACGATAGATGTGGAAAGGAAACGGTTCAGTGTTTGCTCAGTACACTCATACGGATAATCAACCAAATAGGGGAGCGCGTTGAGTACTGAATAGAAGAGTTGTCCATCGACCGTTACCACGAGTTGCTCATTGATGCGACTCGTGTCTGCACTGCTAGCAAGTTCTTCAAAGTGTAATGTCTTGGTGTTTTGGTTGGTGAGTGCAACAAAACGACTTTGTGTTAGATGGATACGGCTAGGCAAAATGGGCAGAGGGTGTTGTTCGCCATCGCTAAAGGTTGCGGTACTGGCTTTTGCACGGATGCCAACCATGCCGGGCAAGTTCGGTGTGTTGACTCTGAAGGTCAGCGTTGAGCTTTCCTTGGCTGCTACGGCGAAGTTTTGCTTAGGTTGATCAAGTGCAAATGCCTCCGCAAGGCTGCTTCCGCTTGCTGGGTCATAAATCTCAAATTCCAATTCGCCAGTGAGAGCCGTATCGCTAGTATTATTGACGTTGACCTGGATTTCAGCGCGATCACCTTCGCGTAAGAAACGTGGCAAATAAGGACGCACCATCAGTTCTTTACTGGTATTAACCTGTTCCTGTATTTGCCCGTGTTGCAGATTTTTGCCAATAGCCGATATCCAGACTTTCCATTCGGTGAGTGATTCGGGGACTTCGAATTCAAAGCTGACTTCACCTTTATCATCGACTACCAAATGCGGGAAGAAGAAGGCGGTTTCATTGAAATTAGTGCGGACTGAAAATCCGTCTTGTTCAGCAGAAGGGGGGCTTTCAGACGTCGCTTGTGTTGGTTCTTCTGCGATGGCATCAGCGGCGACGTTAGCAACTGCCATACCTGCTTCAGGGGCGGATTTTTGCATCATTGTTGGTGCAGGAGCTGCCATTTCCATCATTGGCGTCGCTCCACGAGCCATTCTTCTTCCATAGTTAGCACGGAAGGTTTTCAGCTGAGTTGCTGTTGGGTTAGTCGGGTGAGTGAGTTGTTGTTGGTATTTGACACTATTCCAAGCGCTTTGTGCTAGCCCAAGACTATTTTGAATATTACGGTGACTTTGTTGGGGTCTGAAAAGGTCTTTCACGCTCGGTATTTGATGTGGTACGAAGAAATCTAAGCTTTTATCGTACATACTTGCGAGAAGTTCTATCGCATCTTTGGATAAGGCTTTTCCCTGATAATCTTTAACACTGATACGCCAGGTTTCTTTTTCTCCAGGGCGGAGTTTATCTCGGAAGCTGCTGAAACTGAGTTGTAGGTTTTTATCACTCCACGGCACATTCACAAATTGCTTTTGTGACAAGTATTGATAGTCGCTCAATACGCTGGCCACGAAGCTTAATCCACCGCGGTATTCTTTGGTAACAGGGAATGAAAGGTGTTGGATACCATCTCTGAGAATCGTTTGCTGCAAACGTTTATTGCGATGAAATACTTCCAGTTTTACAGGGGTCGTTTGTAAGCCTGAGCCAACCAGTAGCTCAACCGTATTACCTGTTTCTGTTTGGTTTATTTGGGTTTTTAGCAAGATGGGTAAGGCTATTTGTGAGGTGTTTTTATCAGCGACTAACAGATTTTTATGGAGGGTAAACGGCTTCCCCCAGCGATCTTGAGTTTCATAATGTAAACGATAAATACCTGTTTGCAGGTTTTGTAGTGTGATCTCAGCTAAGCCTTTTTGGTCATGTTGGAGTGTGCCCTGTTGTAGAGGTGTACTTTCTTTCCATAACTTTACATAGGTCTCTAGATCTTTGCCCGTTTCCCAACGTGGAGCTTGTGTATCTCCTAAAGAGGCAAAAGAGCGTTGCGTTTTCGGTAATTCAACACTTAAGTCGGCAGGTAATTGGGGATGTTTGGGCTGAATAAGTTTATGTAAACGCCACGTGCCTTTGCCTTCGCGAGGTATTTGATTCAGGTCGTAGCGTTTGGCTTTGATAGCATAGCTTTCTCCAACGAAGACAAAGTTTTTATCTGAATTGAGTGAGGCTGCAATGGCGATGCTACCTAAACGGAAGGTACGTTTTGTCGAGCGAGTTTCACCGCCTTCATCGGTGACATCAGCCGAGAGATCGAAGAGATAACTGACACCTTCAGAGTCGTCACTTTCTTTTGCCTTAGGCAAGAAATTGATGGCGAACTTTCCCTCTTTATCTAATCGACTTTCGCCGGAGGCAATGGTTTCAGTTGGGCTGTTTTGTGGTCTGCCATACCCGCTACCATGCCGACCATAAGGCCAATCGTAAACGGAACGACGAGTAATCCGCCAAGAGACGGTGGCAGCGGTGACAGCTCCGCCGAAATAGTAATCGGCTTTACCAGTGAGGTGTGCGGCCTGATTCAAGCGCATGCTTTCAGCGCTGTCTTCAAAGGCAACTTTAAAGGTCGGGCGTTTGTATTCTTCAATTTGCACACGGCTATAGCCCGACCAAGAAGTATTGATTGACCAATGTCCCAGTTTTTTGCCTTCAGGAATCAAGAATGCGCCTGATGCAGAGCCATAGCTGTTGGTGGTGATTTTTTCTTCAACAATGACTTGGCCGTTACTATCACGCAGACGAATCCATCCCGCATTATTTTTCAATAATGCGAGATCGTCTTTATGTGCCAGTCCGTTATAAGCAACGACTTTCCACTGAATACTTTGGTTGGGGCGATAAATACTTCTATCGGTGAAAATTAATGATTGTGCTCGCGCTTGTGGCTCATGATCTCGATAGTGGTAAAGATTATCGATTTGTATTTGATCGTTGCCTTTGCTGATTTTGAGGTAATAGTTGAGGTTTAGGTTAGGATGCAGGATAACCATTCCTGTGTTGTCAGTGCGGGCGCTGACAATCTTTTTGTCATCGTTCTGATGGTTTCTTTGCCATAGCTCAACGGTTGCCCCAGCAGCAAATTGCCCACTTTCTCCTTGATAGACGGTGACTTCAAATTGGTTGTCGTTCCTTTGTGTGCTGACAACTAAGCGTGAGGTTTGAAAGTTGCTGAGTTGAATGGGGGATTTTATCGCAGAGAAGTCTTGATTCGTAGAGCTCAAAACCAACCATTTTCCGAATTGATCAATCGATGGTGTTGAATAACTGTAGTGGGAACGTAAATCGTGCGTTTTTGGTAGATTCTTTGACCATGTGTAGCTGGGTTTCTGGGTGAGTAATGTACTGATTTTTTGGTCAGTATTCTGGTTTTCAGAGGCTAGAAGGTCAGCAGGGAATGCCCGGAAATACAATGTATCGATATTTTTATGGCGAATACGAATCGCGCGCTTTTTTAATCCATCAAGCAGCATGGTTTCTGTCGAGAACTCGGGATGGGTGAGGATTTTGGCTAACTGCTGGCAGTTTTTAGTACCTTGGCTTTGTGGAAAGTGTTTTTGGCAATCTTGCGTTGTTTTCAGGGCAAGGATTAATGCATCTTGGCGAGACAGTTGGCGTTGTAAATTAGCGAGTGTCCATTGCGCCATAGTAGACCATGTAAGTTGTCTGGTTTCTGTGATGCGTTGTTCAAGGGCTTTGATAATGAATTGACGTTTCGAATCACTGGAGAAGTGGCTGGAGAGTTGCATGGAACGGGTTCGAAAAGCCTCTAAAGCCGCTTCTGGTCGTTGTGCTTGTTGATGCCAGTTTTCAAGATCTGAGAGAAGTTTTGCATAGCGCGTTAGAGGGTGTTGCTTGCCATTGGTAATAGTCGTTGTGGGATGTTGATTACCAAGCAGTGCTTGCAAGTCTAAGCGATAGGTTTGATTGGAATGGCTGGCGCTCCAAAAGGCTTCATTCTTAAGAAAATCGGCCCATAAGTAACTAACAGTATCGCGTAAAGTACCACGAATAGGGTTCGGGTATTTACCTTGAATAAAGTATTCTTTGAGTGCATTGGGAATAGCAATATTACCTAGGGAGTTGCTGTGTTGGTAAGCCTCATTAAAGTGATGATTGATGGCGTTAACTAACTGCGCTTGCGTCATCTTCTTTAGATCAAGTTTGCTTTTGGTCTCTATCTGCTCACGTTGTTGAATTTCCCAGCTGTAGCTTGTGAGATAGACCGTTATAGCATTTGCCATGTAGAGATGTAGGATGCTTTTGGCATTTGCATCATTTGGCCATGTTTGTTCTTGAAGGAAGCGTGTCGCGGTTTCCCATTGGCCTTGTCCCACGCGTAACTCGGTAGACTTGATGAGGGCTTTTGTCCAGTTAGGTATGTCTTGTTGTTGTTTGAAAGTAGTTAATAAACGGTCTGATTTTTTTTGTGCGGATTGATATTGCTGATCATGTTCCAGTTTTTCAACGTCAGCCCAGGGGTCAGCATTTGCGATGGTTGCTAATCCGCAGATGAGGATTAGTAAGAGAACTACATAAGCGAAATGTTGTGGAAACTTCTGCAACATGAGATAACCCTTTTATCATTATTTTGTGTCGAATCCTGACATCAATTTAGTATAGCTTGTTTCTTATTTTCTTAATAATGGGAAGATGAAGTAAGCGTTCTAAAACGCTACATCTTATTTGGAATATACGTGGTTTTTGAAAGGGAATCGAGTCCCGTAGGTGGGTATTTAATGGTAAAGGCAGACTCTAATCTATTCGCACATTATTTCTGAGAGGTGAGGGGATCAGAGGCTTTGAAGCAGGCAGCTTTGAATACATTCATCAAAGCTGCACGAGGTATATAGGTGGGTGAGAATTAGGATGTCGGCATTTGCATCAATTCAGAAACTTCAAGCGTTCCACCAATTTCAAGAAAAGGACAGCTTTTTGCGGCATCTAAAGCTTCATCCATTGATGCTAAATCAAGAATGGTATAACCCGACATAGCCGTTGTTGTTCCCTGAGTAAAAGTACCATCAGGATTGACGGTTACGGTATCTTTTAGCGGTAGTGTAGGGACGAGTATGCTCTCGCTAAGTGAGGTTAGCCATTCTGTATACTTTTCAAAGTGCTTCTGTTGTTCAGATGGTGAAGTGGGGTGTTCGCCACCAATGTAGGCTAGAAGGTAATGGGCCACGAAGTTCTCCTGAGTAGTAAAAAAATAATATGCATAATGTACTACAAATGCTGAAGAGCTGCTGGAGAAGCTTTGTTGATGGCTCCTTGTATTTATCACGTTTATGTGGAAGAACTGTTGGTTTGAAAGTGGAATATTTTTCCCGCTATAACCTGACGTTTTCCTAGTCTTTGCTATGATAGGCCTATCAATTTTGAAAAGGAGAACCCAATGACCGAAATCTATAACTTCAGCGCTGGCCCAGCGATGTTACCCAAAGCTGTCTTGGAAAAAGCACGGGCGGAAATTTTGGACTGGCAGGGAAGTGGTATGTCGGTCATGGAAATGAGTCATCGAGGTCAAGAGTTCATGTCGATCGCCGCCCAGGCAGAAGCAGATTTGCGTGAGGTTTTGGCGATTCCTGACAACTATAAGGTGTTGTTCTTGCAAGGTGGGGCAAGTAGTCAATTTGCAGCTATTCCTATGAATTTGATGGCTGGCAAGACAGGTAAAGCGGATTATTTGAATACGGGGGCATGGTCTAAAAAAGCTATTGCTGAAGCGAAGAAGTATGGCGAAGTGAATGTTGTTGCCAGTGCTGAAGATACTAACTTTAGCGGTATTCCAGCCTTTGATAGCTGGTCATTGAATCCCGATGCGGATTATTTCCATTACTGCCCAAACGAGACGATTGGCGGTGTAGAGTTCCACTGGGTGCCTGATGTTGGTGATGTACCTTTAGTTGCGGATATGTCATCAACAATTTTATCTCGTCCAGTTGATGTATCAAAGTTTGGACTGATTTACGCAGGAGCGCAGAAAAACATTGGTCCAGCAGGATTAACCCTGGTGATTGTTCGCGAAGACTTAATGGGCGAAACTCTTGATCGAACACCGTCGATGTTGAACTATGAAACGATGGCAAATGCGGATTCGATGTATAACACGCCGCCGACGTATGGCTGGTACTTAGCGGGTTTGGTTTTTCAGTGGATCAAAGAAAAAGGTGGATTATCTGCCATGGCTGAAATTAATGAGCGTAAGGCGAAGACGCTTTATGACGTAATTGAGGCTTCAAGCTTCTATAGTTCACCGGTAGCGGCTGATTGTCGTTCTTGGATGAATATACCGTTTACTTTGGCTGATGCGGATAAAGATGCTGACTTTTTAGCAGGAGCAGCTGAACGCGGTTTAATCACCTTGAAAGGTCATCGCTCAGTCGGCGGTATGCGCGCGAGTATTTATAATGCAATGCCTGAAGCGGGTGTTGATGCGTTAGTTGCTTATATGCAGGAATTTGAAGCCGCACAATAAATACTGCGGAGTCTTTGCTTGAGAAACCTTGCAGAGGCTTCGAGTTACTCTCTAATTTAGGCTATTTTATCCATTATTTTTTGGTATAAATGCCTCAACATGGCCATTCTAACAATAAATGTATGTCTTACCCCCCCCCCCTTGGGGAGTCTCTGTTTAAATACGGTTAGATTCAACCAGCATAAAATAATCAGGCTTATTCAGTGATTCCTTGCACAACTCATACGCTATGGAGGATGAATGAGTTTCCAAATAAAAACACTAAATAATATTTCTGGCAAAGGATTGTCGTTATTAGCCACCAATCAATATAACGTCGGCGATGATGTCGAGAGTCCTGATGCGATTCTGCTACGATCGTACAATATGCATAATATGGATATACCTGATTCATTAAGTGCGGTAGGGCGTGCTGGGTCAGGGGTTAACAATATTCCTCTTCATGCCATGAATGAAGCAGGTGTGGTTGTATTCAATGCACCTGGCGCTAATTCTAATGCGGTAAAAGAATTGGTGTTAGCGGCGATGTTGATTGCCTCACGGAATCTGACCATGGAAAAAGAATATGTGGATGATTTAGAGGGGGAGAATTCAGAGCTACATAAAGCCGTTGAACAAGGTAAGAAAAAATTTGCAGGTTTTGAATTGCCAGGCCGTACCTTAGGTGTGGTTGGTTTAGGTGCCATTGGTGTAAAGATTGCGAATGCTGCACGCGCTTTGGGAATGCATGTGGTGGGTTATGATCCGCGGATTCAAATTCGCTATGCGTGGGAGCTATCATCCGATGTGAAACCTGTTGATAGTGTGGATGAGTTATTGGCTCGTTCTGACTTTTTAACGTTTCATGTACCGCTCATTGAAAGTACTAAAAACCTTATTAATGCAGATAGTATTAAACATATGAAAGAGGGTGCTGTTGTGCTGAACTTTGCACGTGATGGTATTGTGAATGATGTAGATGTTTGTAATGCTATTGATGCGGGTAAATTACATGCCTATGTCTGCGATTTTCCATCCAATGAAATCAAAGGACGTAAAGGGGTAATCGCGTTCCCGCATTTAGGAGCTTCTACAACAGAGGCAGAAGAAAATTGTGCCAGAATGGTTGCTTTACAAGTAAGCGATTATCTTGAGAATGGCAATATTATCAATTCTGTGAACTTGCCAAATATCAAACTGGCGCGCAGTGGTGGATATCGCTTATCAATCATTCATCAGAATGTGCCGGATATGGTAGGGCAAATATCACACGTATTAGGTCATGCAGATGTTAATATCCAACATATGGTCAATGATTCAAGAGGTAATCTTGCGTATACATTGATGGATGTTGAGGCGGCTGTTTCCGATGAAACCAGGCAGGCCTTGCTTGATGTTGAAGGTGTTTTGAAAGTCAGAGTGTTGTAAATAATGAGTGATAATGTGGCGTTTGATATTGTAATTGTAGGTGGGGCAACGGTTGGCAGTTTGCTTGCCTGTTCTTTGGCTCAGCAGGATTTACGTATTGCTTTGATCGAGCCACATTATCCTGCACAAGTCTTGGATGATGCTCCTACCGAACTTCGTGTTTCAGCAATCAGTCCTTATTCGCAAGAAGCATTGGAGAATATTGGCGCGTGGCATTTGTTGCCTGAAAATCGCATTTCACCCTACGAATTCATGCATGTGTGGGATGGAACGGGAGATGGAAAAATTCATTTCTCAGCCGCTGATATGGGTATTCCCTGTCTGGGGCACATTATTGAGAATACCTTGGTGCAATCGGCACTTCATCAGCGTGTTAAGAGCTTTAATAATATCAACGTTTTTTCTACATCACTCAACAGCTATACGGTTGATGAAGATGAAGTCAGTGTATTGCTCGATAATGACGTGACCTTATCCGCGAAATTGATCATTGGTGCTGATGGCGTACGTTCAAAGGTGCGTGAATTGGCGGGTATTGATTTGCGTGTGAATCCTTATTTCCAGAAAGGTTTGGTTGCCGTGGTGGAAACTGATCTACCACATCAAGACACAGCATGGCAACGTTTCTTGCCGACGGGGCCATTGGCGTTTTTACCTCTTGCTAATGGAACATGCTCGATTGTTTGGACGTTGCCATCTGATCAGGCCGATTATTATCTGAAAATGTCGGAAGAAGACTTTAATCGGAGGCTTACAGAAGCCTTGGGTAATAAGTTGGGGAGTGTCCGTGTTAAAAGCCAACGAGCTGCTTTCCCATTATCAGGCCGACAGGCGGAAAGTATTGTGCAAAAGCGAGTGGCTTTGGTTGGAGATGCTGCGCACACTATTCATCCCTTGGCTGGACAGGGCGTGAATCTAGGTATTAAAGATGCACTAGGGTTAGTTTCTGTATTGACCGATGTTGTCCCACAAGCGCTTGGTGATTACGATGTATTACGACGTTATGAAAGGTCTCGACGTGGTGAAAACCTACTCACAGAAAAGACAATGGAAGGCTTCAAGTTGTTGTTTGGTAACACGTTCAGCCCGATTCAGATACTACGGAATACAGGCTTGAATATGGTTGATCAGTTAGATCCCGTAAAACACAGTTTAATGCGACATGCGATGGGGCTTTAGCCTCGAATGACTGAAGCTCATATTGCCAAGAAACGTTATGGCGTTTTGGCGCTCTTGATGAGCTTATTTTCCCCTGGCTTAGGCTTTCTGTACTCAGGAGCATGGTGGTTGGCCATCACTATCCCTTTGCTAATGATTCTATTGGTTGTTGGCTTTGCACTTTCAGAGTGGATTTTTGCACCTTATGGCATTCTAGGCTTGCTTGCTTCATTATTTCTTATTTACGTATCAAGTAGTGTGCTGGCATTTTTTTCTGCCCGTAAACGCTCCCCAAGTCGAATACATTTTTTCCAGCACTGGGTGGTCTATCTTTTTTTTATTATTAGCTTCTTTTCTATTCAATTGATTTTTAAAGAACTAAGGCCTTCGTGGTTGGGTTATGAGGCTTTCCGGCTGCCGTCGAGATCTATGGCTCCCTCTCTTATTCCGAATGATTTTGTGGTGGCTGATACTGAGGCTTATGAGAATGATTTGCCTAAACGGGGCGATATTATTGTGTTTAGTCGTCCGGATAAGGTGGGGGTGAAATTCACAAAACGTGTCATTGCCATTGAGGGAGATACACTGAAAATTCAGCGTGGACAGATCTTGGTTAACCAAAAAGCTGTTTTCGAGCCCTATGTAAAAGCACAATACAATCAACGATCTGGTTTGCTATCAATAGAGGCAATAAAGGTGCCCAAGGGGACAGTGTATGTATTAGGTGATAATAGAGATAACAGTTTTGATAGTCGTTATTTTGGTGTTGTTAAAGCCCATTGGCTCTATGGTCGTGTGCGAGCTTTGTGGTTCTCATATGATAAAAAACGCGGATTTATACGATGGAAACGACTACAGCGTTTTTAACTTCGTTGCTGAAAGGAGGGCAACGAAGTTTCATCTTACATTAAATTATGATGCTTGAGTTTCGTTCTTAGCGTTGCGCGATTGATACCAAGATACTCCGCTGCTTTAGATTGATTGCCAAAGGTAAATTTCATCGTTGTTGAAAATAATGTGTTTTCAATCTCATCGACGATCTTACGATAAACATTCTCAGGCTGCTTGTTGATATGGAAATGTTCAAGATAATCAATGGTTAATTGGTGAACTAATTCCTGCAATGCTGACTCATCAGCTATGCGTTTTGGTAATACTTGACTCATTATGGAGTTTCTCTGTTGTTGTTTTTTTGTTGTTGTTAACGGGGTTTATAGTCAATATTATGACTATAGAACTTGCCAGCATAAAGGGTAAAGTTTTTTCCGAATAGCGGCATGATTCATACAAGATAGTATGAGCCTTAGCATAATGTGCTAAGACCTTTGCACAATATTGCTAAATATTTGTTTACCGATTAGAAAAAGCGAATTTATACGCGAAAAACCTTTATCGGATATTAATAGCGTGTAATTTGATTAAATAATGCTCACAAAAAGGGCTTTTTGGCTAATTGGCGATCTGATTAAGTGTGCTTATTGTTCAGTTATGCTTGATTTTTGCTAATTGTTGATGGCAATAATTAGCAAAATTTATCCCCTTGATCTTTAACGGGCCATTAGGTCTTTAACTTCTTGTATTTTATCCGTTTAGGATGAATGTCATTACCATGACGACGTTTGAAGTCCTCCTCGTAATCACTATAATTTCCTTCAAACCAAACGACATCAGAGCTACCTTCAAAAGCAAGGATATGGGTAGCAATACGATCCAGAAACCAGCGGTCATGCGAGATAACAACGGCGCATCCAGGGAAATTAAGTAAAGCTTCTTCCAGTGCTCGTAAGGTTTCAACATCAAGGTCGTTAGTTGGCTCATCGAGTAGCAGTAAATTACCTCCTGAACTCAATAGTTTCGCAAGATGAACGCGGTTTCGTTCACCCCCTGAAAGGTCGCCAATACGTTTTTGCTGATCAGCACCTTTGAAGTTAAAACGTCCGACATATTTTCGTGAAGCAATTTCATGTCCATTAACTAGCATGATTTCCTGACTATCTGAGATTTCATCCCACACTGTTTTATCCGCTGCTAACGCATCACGGGATTGATCGACATAAGCAGCTTGGACGCTATCACCAGTAATAAATTCTCCAGTGTCAGGTTGTTCTTGCCCCATAATCATCCGGAAGAGAGTCGTTTTACCTGCGCCGTTAGGTCCGATAATGCCAACAATGCCGCCACGTGGTAGATTAAAATTCAGGTTTTCATACAAAACTCGCTCACCATAAGACTTGGCAATATTCTTCGCTTCAATCACCACATCACCCAGGCGTGGGCCGGGTGGAATGTAGATTTCGTTAGTCTCTGCACGTTCTTGATAATCGCTTGAACTTAATTCTTCAAAACGATTCATGCGCGCCTTGCTTTTGCTTTGTCTACCTTTTTGATTACTGCGTACCCATTCTAATTCTTGCTGCATGGCTTTAATACGGGCTCGTTCTTTCTGTTTTTCCTGCATCAAGCGTTGCTCTTTTTGATCCAGCCAAGAAGAATAATTACCTTCCCACGGAATGCCTTGTCCACGGTCCAGTTCTAAAATCCAGCCTGCAACATTGTCCAAAAAGTAGCGATCGTGGGTAACGGCAACGACTGTTCCTGCGTATTCGTCTAAATAGCGTTCTAGCCACGCGATAGATTCTGCATCTAAGTGATTGGTTGGTTCATCAAGAATCAGCATGTCAGGTGATGAGAGTAACAGGCGGCAGAGGGCCACTCGACGCTTTTCACCACCTGAGAGGTTTTCTACTTTCGCATCCCAAGGGGGTAAGCGTAGTGCATCAGCAGCAATTTCCAGTTTGTGTTCGATATTATGCGCATCAGAAGCTTGAATAATGTTTTCGAGTTTTGCTTGTTCGGCAGCAAGGGTGTCAAAATCTGCATCTGGTTCTGCATAGGCAGCATACACGGCATCGAGTTTTGCTTGTGCTTCGGTGATATGGCTTAGGCCATCTTCGACATTGCCGCGAACATCTTTATGAGGATCAAGTTGCGGTTCCTGAGCAAGATAACCAATATTGATATCCGGTTGAGGGCGCGCTTCCCCCAGAATTTCAGTGTCAATACCTGCCATTATACGTAACAAGGTCGATTTACCAGCTCCGTTGTAGCCTAAAACGCCTATTTTTGCACCAGGGAAGAAATTTAAGTAAATATCTTTTAGAATAAATTTATTCGGCGGGACCACTTTTCCAACGCCGTTCATGGTATAAATATATTGAGCCATAAGGTTTCCTAAGGGTAGAGGGACTTGTTTGTTATCGAAGACAAAGCAAAGGCTTTCAATTATCAAATATTATGGCGATAATATAAAGGGTCGAAGTTTTCTTCGGTTCATGGGCTAGCGGTATCAATTGGGGTGATGTTTTTTTACTCGTTTTAAAGTAGCTATACATAGGTAGCTATGCAATAAGTGTTCTATGCTTATGTGCCGCATTTATACAAGGCAGTGTCAATTTTTAAGGGTATTCTTATCATGCGCTCAGCACGCGTCATTTCAAATATAAAATCATCTTTAGTTCAAACTCCTGCCTGGCAGAGACTGGTTGTCCATCATAACGATATGCAGCGTGTGCATATGATGGATTTATTTAAAAAGAACCCTAATCGTTTTAATGATTTTTCCCTACAATTTGAAGGTATTCTTCTTGATTATTCGAAAAATATAATAACCAGCAAAACCATGGACCATTTGTTTTATTTTGCTCGTAAACAGCGTGTTAAAGAATGGCGACATAAAATGTTCACGGGCGGTAATGTTAATAATACTGAAGGTCGAGCCGTATTGCATACAGCGCTACGCAATCGATCAGGTCAGCCTGTTATGCATAACGGTAAAGATGTTATGCCAGATGTGTTAGCACAGCTTGACAAGATGCGAGCCTTTACAGATAACGTTCGTTCAGGCGAATGGAAGGGCTATACTGGTAAGCCTATTACAAATATTATCAATATTGGTATCGGTGGTTCTGATTTAGGGCCCAATATGGCGTGTCGTGCCTTGTGTCCTTTTGCTGATGGGCTGCGGGTGCATTTTGTGTCGAATGTCGATGCTACCCAGCTAAGTAATCGTCTCGCAAAATGTAACCCGGAAACGACGTTGTTTATTGTCGCTTCAAAGACATTTACCACGCAAGAAACGATTACCAATGCAGAGTCGAGTAAGAATTGGTTTCTGGCACATCCCGATGTCAAGCAGTCGGATGTTGCCAAGCACTTTGTTGCGATATCAACCAATAAAGAAAAAGTAGAAGCATTTGGTATTGATCCCGTTAATATGTTCGAGTTTTGGGACTGGGTCGGTGGACGTTATTCCCTATGGTCAACTATTGGCTTGTCGATAGCGCTTTATATCGGAATGGATCAGTTCATTGAAATGTTGGAAGGTGCGCATGCGATGGATGAACACTTCTTAAATGAACCCTTTGATACCAATATGCCTGTTATTCTGGCAATGATTGGCATTTGGTATGGTAACTTCTTTGGTGCGGAATCCAGTGCGATTTTGCCCTATGATCATAATTTGCGTTTGTTGCCTGCCTATCTTGAGCAGGCGG
The DNA here is from genome assembly GCA_902727985.1 of uncultured Thiotrichaceae bacterium. Taxonomy (GTDB): domain Bacteria; phylum Pseudomonadota; class Gammaproteobacteria; order Thiotrichales; family Thiotrichaceae; genus HyVt-477. The sequence continues at coordinate 14,236 of CACVAY010000010.1, forward strand.
ATATGGAGAGTAATGGTAAGTCGGTAGATCGAGATGGTCGCCAAACAACCTATTCCACGGGTAAAATTATTTGGGGGGCAGAGGGGATCAATGGTCAACATGCGTTCTATCAGCTACTTCATCAAGGAACTTTGCTGATTCCTACTGACTTCATTGCCTCGGTCAATAACAAATCCTGCAATTTGGAAAACCATGGCAATATCCTGGCTTCCAATTTTATCGCACAAACTGAAGCGTTGATGCGGGGGCGGGATGCGAAAGAAACCCGTCTACAGCTACGTAACGCAGGGATTGATATGAAAGAAATTGAGATGCATTTGCCACATATGACATTTCAGGGGAATCAACCGAGCAATTCGATCGTATTGGATAGTTTAACACCGCGTTCATTTGGTTCATTGATCGCCATGTATGAACACAAGATCTTTGTACAAGGTATTATCTGGAATCTGAATTCCTATGATCAATGGGGGGTGGAACTGGGCAAAAAACTAGCCCGTAATATTCTTGATGAGCTTGAAAAAGGAGAAACCTTATATGAGCATGATAGCTCTACAGAGGGTTTACTCCAGTGGTTCTTTAATCGTCGTAAGTAATGGTTTTATCAAGGTGCATTAGTTTGATAAGGGTTGTTTGCTAATAGTTTGTCATAGACGGCAAAGGTCTTATTTTGCATGCTCTGCACAGAGAAGTGTTCGAAGTAACGTTCGCGCCCTTTCTCGCCCATCTCTTTGCGTAGCCTTGGGTTGTCAATGAGTTGCTGCAAACTATGTTGAAGTTCTTCTTGATTGCTCGTAACAAAGCCCGTTTCTCCATCTGTGATAGCTTCCTTTACTCCACCAACATCAGAGGCAATCACCGGAAGTTTGAGTACTCATTTTCACCTCTTTGCCACAAGCCGTTCTTGACACGGCAACGGCTTCCGATATCTACCGTGTAAGATGGCAGGTAGAACTGACGATCAAACGGATGAAAAGCCTACTGAATGTCGATAAATTAAGAGCATTCAAAGGAGGTAAACTCGCCGAACTGTATCTTTACGGAAAGTTGCTCTATGCCGCCGTTGTTGAAAAAATAGCACACCGTCGATTTGCTAATGCAAACACAGGCATGACAAAGAATCGCACACTCACTCCGTGGCGGCTATGGCATTTAACGGATGACGCCATTCGTTCTGCCTTTGTTACTTGTTTTCCCTATCGAAAAGAATATCAAACTGAGGCTAAAAAAAGCATGACCGAGAGGCCCCGAAAACGAAAACTACAAACACTTCCCAAGCCTATGTTTGACTTAATTGACAGGTGTAGTAAATATCATCTTTGCCTTGTTTAGACTGCTAAACTGGCGCGTATGGTTCTATGGGGTACCGATGAACTTCGGGTGAAATTCGCGTTATGCTGCTCGTGGTACCGTGAATGATTGCTGTGTTCTCAATCTTTATACAAGGACGACGCTAAAAAGCTGATTGTAAAAACCTGACCATAGCGGCTCTGAATAAAGACTATTCCAGAAACCGCACACGTGCTGGCGGCCTGGAACAGTCCTCAGATGGAACATTAGTGAATGATTATAGGCGTCCCGTAGCAGCTTGTTCTGCTGCCGAAGGTACAAGTTTCTTCGACATTAATTGTTCATTATTCATAATAGTGTTCCTACCTATATTTAATAGCGAACTATCGCAACTCCCGCCAACCGCGAAGACCATATTCAAATGTGTCGTTAATGATCAACTGTGCATTCGGTCCGGTCTGGTTCGTTGCTGTTTGTTCTGCCAAGCCGATAGCCATGAGTTCAGTGGTTGCTGGAAGATCTGTCAACTCCAGACTCTTTGCTGTACCGAAACCTAGGCTCAATATATTGCTAAGAGCATTTTTGTCCTTGAGTTGGTAAAACCGTTTAACCGGGTATTTACCATTATCGAGTCGGTAAAAATAATAAAAGGCTGTGGCATAGCAGGCTCCACCAGTTGGCTCCACGGTTACTGGCAGGATGATACTGTCAGCAACGACGGTTGCTTCGCCTGAAAGAATCACTCCATTCGGTAACGGCTGGATATCGCCATTGGTAACTGCGGTATAATTGCCATCGTCGTTCCATTGTCCCGCGCTTTCTTCAAAAGCAGTCCATTGAGGCTTCCAGCCGTTGTTAGCATTCCATACAAATAGGCTCAGGCGGTTACTAGTCTGTGCACGTAAATAGAGACGATTATTGACACTAGACACTGATGCACCGATATACAGAACGGGGCCAGATTGTAGCGATGCCACTGAAGCACCATTCATGTCCGTTTGAATTTCGGATGCAGAACGGAGGTCGCCATCTGCGTTTAGCAACGAAGCGGAGTAAATACTTCCGCTGTTGCTGCCCAGAAATAGTGTACCTGCTGCTGGCGCATCTGCCTTGCTTAAATCCTTGCTAACAAATGGTACCGAAGAGGCGGTAAAACCGAGCGGAATTTGCAGCACTTTAGTATCACTGGTTAAGCTGCGGATAAACAATTGTGAGTCACCAGTCTCTGAATTAGCGACAACATAAGCGGCATACAAAAGACCATCGCCATCAGCAAAATACGCGCGTTGACCGTTAGCGGGTGAAGTATCCAGCAGGCCACTGCTAGTCATGTCATGATCTACATCCCAGACCACCTTATCTAGGCCCGAAGTCGCTGACAACTTCAACACATATTGGCCAAGCCCTTGTTTGTAACTGCCGATGACATAAGTAGCGTAAGAGCCTTTGGTGTTCTTCAGATCCATTACCTCAATCTTGCCCTGCATATAGTGTTGACTGATAAAGGTTTCATGATTGATAAGTTCTCTGACCAGTGAACGAGGCATCCATCCCCAACCAAGGTCACCGTTATACTGGTTGAATGCATAGACAAAACCGTCATCACTGCTGACAATCACACGGGCTGGTTTCGAGGTTGAACGATCCGTCGAGCGCAGCGCTACAGTGCTGTTGTAAAAAGAACGGTAAGCCTTATCATTCAGATAGGCGAAGGTATTGATGTCATTCCCCAGCAAAGCCATGTTGGAATCGGGTGAAATAGGACCGAGCAGGGAATCACTTTGGCGGCCGTTCAGATAGATGCCTCGGTTGAGGGAAGGATTGAAGGTGTAACCCTTGATAGTGCGAGCGGTGGGCAAGCCGTTTGTGGCAAAAGGATTATCATCATAATTTTGATTGCCACCTATTAATCGTAGCAGTCGAAGGTTGCCATCTTTGTTGGTGCTATACAGCCGGTTTTTCCGCTTAGAGACTGTCATTTTCTCGTCGCTATCCCAACTAGCGTTTGCCTCCAGTTCGCCACTTGCATCAACAGAATAAGCTCTTACATTACCTGCGAGCGCATCATCATCAATCTGTGAAGTAGCAAGAAAGACCTTATCACCAGCTTTCAAACGAGGGGGAGCGACTATAGCAACATTGACTTCGTCAGAAAGGCCGTCACAGGTGGTGATGCCTAGGCACGCGCTGAACTCCGAGGTATTGCCCTCTTCAGCATGACTTGCTTCACGGTTGATGGCGGTAGCGGTCAATGTGCCACCGGATAGAGATGAATAGGGAATTATGGTGGTAAAGTTGGCATCGCCGGAGGCATCGGTGGTGACCGATAATGTAGTAATATAGTCTTCCCCTTCGCCATAAGCGGCACTCTCAGCGGAGCCGGAACTGTTGGCATTACACACCTGGTTATCATATAACTCGATATCAAACGTGGTGTTAGGTAGAGAATTTAGTGTTCCACTCAGATCGACATTGGTGGCGGTCTGCAGGGCAGAAGACAGCACGGGAAAGTTCTGCAGGCCATTGGGATGGGTGGAAGGATCGCTATCATTGGTATCATTCACGGTGACTCCTTTACGATTAAGGTTATTCCCCTGACCAAGGTCAATACCCAGACCGTCATTCGCGAAAATCGTATTTTGCGACATCCATGCCTTCGAGTCATTATCGAAGACCTCAATGCCACTGCTGCGGTTATGACGAATGGTATTGCCAATAATGCGCGCGTTGGCACCTTTTTGCACCAGAATACCGGCATAGCCGCCTGTGGTTTCTGCAGAGTTATATGCTATCAGATTCCCTTCATCCGCAGCCAAGCCACCAACAATATGTCCAGCACCACCTTCTAGGCGAATGCCCCAGAAGCCATTACCTAGGGGTGTCGTTCCATCAGACCCGACACCGATTTTGTTGCCCTGAATAGTGGTGTTGGTCATGTCATAAAACTCTAGGCCTGAGCCATTTTCCATGCCGGAGATCACGTTGTTGCGGATAATCCAGCCATCGTGCTGTTCGGCAATAATGCCATACCATTGATCGTTGCGATCTAAAAGACCGGTAGCATCAGTGCCGATAAAGTTACCCTCGACGAGTACATTATCCACCGTACCATAAAAACCTCTGATCTCTGCACCGTTATTAGCGATAACATTATTACGGATGATTTCTCCATCTGAAACGACTCTACTTGTATCGTCGGCGAAGCTGATGCCTGCGCCGTAATAGCCACGACCATTGCCCAGCGGTGTGCTGCCGTCAGCACCAATGCCAACAAAATTACGGTCGATAATGACATTGTCAACCGTGCCTTGGAGGAGCACGCCACTCAGATAATTGGCGCCTATTACATTGATGCCTGCAGTGGTGCCGTCCCCTAAGGTAGCGCCATCCACATCCGACAAAAGTACACCATTTTCGCCATTTTGCCTTATTGTTAAGCCATTAGTGTTTATGCCGATATGGTTACAGTTGAGGTTAACCGATTTGGAGTCAGTAAAAGAGAGACCATTGCCATTAAAACCGCCTACGGATAGACCCTTTATAGTGATATTCGACATCGCGCCGACCGAGAGCCCGTTTGGTAAGCCAACAAGGGCAGAGCCATCAACATGGATCTTCAGATTACGACCACTGATTGCGCCTGAGCTGGACATACTAGTGCCGCAAGACGCACCTGGTTGGGTTATGCCATCAATACTCACGCCATCGTCAGTAATGGTAGGTAGGGGCGAGCCCGAGATGGCAATGGTATGTGGTCCTGCGCCAGGTATATTGAAACGTATGGTGTCTTTGTCAGGGTCTGAATTGGCACACTCAATGGCATCGCGTAAAGAGCCCGAGTCATTAGCGGCATTGCCTGTGTCTGCAATGGTAGTAACGGTTGTTGAACAACTAGATGCGCTAACATTAGTGACTGGACAGAAGGCAATACCACTCATGTTGAAGGAAAGGGCATTGCCAGAAATACCCGGGCCGGGATTGTCATTACGCATGGTGAATTCTACATTGCTGACCGATGTCGCATTAGACCATGTGTATCTCAAGCTGTTATCTGTTCCATTGTCAGCATTTGTGGGTCGGTAATCAGCTCTTACTGTTCCCGTAGTCATATTAGCACCGGGTGTCACTGTAAGTCCCGCCGTCGGGCCTTTAGTCAGGCTTATCCCTTCAATAATTCCGTTTGGGTTATTCCCTCCATTTGTTTTATCCTGTAAGTCACCAATCGTCAAATCGACACCTTCTACGGCAGGATTAAAAACAACCTCAATGGCATGCTCGGCATTAATAGAACTGACATTAGCCGTGGAGGCAGCGCAGTAATCGCCTGTTATAGGTGGGCATTCAGATGGGTCATTGGCAATTCTGGGGCGTTCCCAGCGAAAATCTGCATCGCTAGTGCGCCAGTTCAGAGTGATATCATGCCCACTAGCGCCAACATTTGAGTAGGTTGTAGAGGGATCCCCTGCTGTCCAGGATACTGAACTCCAGTCCAACATAATTGGGGGGGTGCCATTCGCACAGTTAAGGGGTGGAGGAGGAGTTATTGGGGCAGCGGCAGGACAACTTACCGTTCCATTCAATGATGATCTGCTTCCATTGCTTGCGGTTTCTTGCATGCTGAATACTGCCGAGAAGCTCCCTGGGCTGAGTCTAGTGATGTTGATCTCAGGAACATTTCCACTGCTATCAGCAGTTTCCATGATATTTTGTGTTGTACCGTTTTGCTCTAATGAAAGAGCAAGGGTGCTGCCTGGGTTGACATTGTTGAGCGTTATTCGAATACCAGCGCTATCGCACGATGCACTCGCTGAGAGGGCGCTGGCAGATGAGACAAAACCAGCATACGTAACCGCAAAAATGAGTATATAATTTGTTTTCATTATTATTGTTTTAGCCTTCATTATTATTGTTTTAGCCTTTATGGTTGTTGTTTTATCTCTTAAGCTTCATCGTAAAGAACTTGCCATCATGGGAAGTCTTTGCAGCATCTTATTTTCTAACGAATCTCGCGCCAGCTTCGAATGCTGGCTGAGAAAGGGTCATTGATATGCATGCTTTTATTAATGCCCGTGGAGTTATTGGCTCCTTGTTCAGCAATTCCCAAGCCAGAAAGTTTCTCTTTGCCTGGCATGTTCGCTAACAGTAAAGACTTGGCATCGCCATAGCCCAGCGAGACTTCTTTGGTAATCGCCGTACTAGTGGTTGCATCATAGAAGGTGCTATTTGGGAAATAGCCATCAGTCAACTTATAGAAATAGTAATAAGCAGTGCCGAAGCAGCTATTTCCCGCTGGTGGTAGTGATACCGGCAATACAATACTATCTGCTACGATAAAAGCGCTGTCCGTGATCGTGGCATTTCCAGGAAGTGAGGTAATGCTGCTATCGGCGGCAGGTGCACTGCTACCAGCCAACCATTTACCTGAGCCTCCCGTATAACTAGTCCAGTTAGGGCTCCATGTTTGATTGGTGGAGTTAAAGATGAAGGTTGTTAATCGATCTTCTGATTGCACCCGCAGATAGTACGATTTTCTACTGTTTGAGGCAGAGGCACCAATGAAAGTTATGGCGGAAGCCACTGACTCCATTCTGACTGTATTGGTCAGTGTGACGATTGCCCCATCAATAGTGCCAATAGCGGTGCTTCCGATATCGCCGAGGATGTCATCGGCTGATCGTAGGATACCTTTATCATCCAGTAGACTGGCTGCATAGAACTTACCTCTAGAGTCACCGAGATAAAGAATATTGGCATCTGGTGCATTCGTATTCTTGAAGTCTCGGGTAATGAAAGGTGTTGCGGTGGCTTCATAGGAAAGCAATATCTCACGTGCATCCGTGGTATCCAGGATATTGCGAATATGCAGGGTAGAATTACCGGAAATATCGGTAATGATGTAAATCATATAGACCGTGCCCGTACCATCAGAAAAGTAAGCGCGCTGTCCGAGGTTTGGAGCGCTATTTGAAAGCTGGTTTTGTGACTTATGGTCAATATCCCACACAATGCTTTCCAGCGATCCTGTATCACTGAGTTTAAGTACAAACTGCCCTAAACCCGAGCGGTAACTCCCGATGACGTAACTGGCAAAACTCCCATTAGCATCAGGTAAATCTATTACATCCAACTTGCCTTTCATGAAATGACTGCTCGCAAAGTTTGAATAATCGCTTAGCTCTGCGATCAGAGAACGTGGCATCCAGCCCCATGCCAGCTCCCCATCCCGTTGACGGAAAGAATAAAGAAAACCGTCATCGCTGGTGACTAAAACCTGCTTAGGGTTATTATCACCATCGTCTTTACCCGAACGTCTGGACACGATGCGGTCATGGTAATCACGATACGTTGCACTATCCAGATAGCGCTCTATATCAATATCATTACCGATAAGTGCTAGGCTGGCTTCTGGTGAAATTTGCCCAAGGAAAGAATCCTCCCTACGCGTTCCTAGATACTGATTGGTATCCCCCAAAGATGGCTCCATCGTATAGTTTTTGATAGTTGCCACAGAAGGTAGACCAATATAATTAAAGGCAAGGTCATCAAGGTTCATGAACAACATCTTGCTGCCATCCGTCGACGTGGAATAAAGACGTTCCTCTCGTTCCTTCACGATCATTGTGCCATTGGCATCCCATACCTTAGTGTAGGGTAGGGCATCTGCATCCAAGGTATATGCCGTTAAATGGCCTTCCGAAGGAGAGAGAGTATTAGTTGCTAAAAAGATCTTTTCTCCCTCTCTCAATTGAGAAATAGGTGAGATTCCCGCGTTCACATCACCAGAGAAGCCCGAACAGGAAGGCGCTGCCTCAATGGTTAGCGTATAATCTTCTACTTCCCCATTATTGGCGCCACCATTCGGTGTCAAGGTCGTATCCGTACTCAAACGGAAGCGGGCAAAGGTGATACCTTCAGTTAAACCATTTAGATTGCCCCAGACAAGATCAGATGCTGGAGCCGTCGCGCCATCCGGAACGAAAGTATTCGTTGCTTCGCCTGGATCTAGAAAATCCCCATCACGGTTCAAGTCGATATAGGCATAAAGAATAGCGGTGGTTCCTGTGACATTACGGAGCGTGATATTACTTGCAGGAATACTGTAAGCTGTCGCATTTACATATAAAGAGGGGAATGCAGAAATACCATCTTCATCATTAAACTGATCATTATTATCTCCCAAAGCATCACTAGATGCATGGCCATCGGTATCCGTATCAGGAGCGATACTACCCAGATTGATCAGGTTGGAAATAATATGTTTAGGACCAACGGAGTCGGCACTAGTGCTACTGTTCCCTGGAATATTATCCGTGCCATAAGTATCTGGTGCATCACCAAAATCATATTCAAAGTTTGAGATGGGAGCTCGAGAACAACGTGCTGCGTCACCATAGGAAGGTACCATGACGGTTGAATACAGGTTGGCTTTTGGATCTGGGTTTGCTGGATCAGAGAGGTCTATTTGATAGACATTATTACCATCATTGAAGTACATATTGCCTTGCATATCGAACCAGGTGGTATTGGGGTTGATACTCAAACGAAAACCGATATCACCGATTTCAGTGACCATCCCTGTTTGTACATTCGTTTTATAGAGGATGCCTTGGTTACCAAGCCCCCAGTCACGAACCCCGATAAAGTAGAGATGGTTATCGAAAGGGTGTAGTCCAAAGTCCGCGACATGCTCGTCGGCTATCAAATTACTATACTGTACGGGACTCAGGTCGATTTTACCTAGATAGGATAAATAAGTGGGAGAGAGCGGATTGGCATCGACTTTATAGATTTCACTGCCTCCAAAGTTTTGTGAGGCAAGGTAATAGATACCATCTGGTGAGACATCGCCAACATGGAAGCCCTCAGCGGGTAAGCCTGGCACGGTGAAAGTTTCGACAATATAGTCACTGTCAATGCGCACTACTTTTTCATTACCTAAATCATAACCCCAGATATAACCATCTTTAAGATTATAACCTGTGGCATTGATATTGGTCGGGTGAAAAGATAAGCCTTCATTGGCACTTTTAGAGTCCCCATTTGCCAAGTCGATAATATTGGCAAAGGTAGGTGAGTCAGCGGCATCACTGACAAATACATAAGAGTCCGCGTTGCAAGCAAAAGGCTGCGCAGCGGATGCTGTTAAATTGTAATCCTCAACCTCGCCATCTTGTAGATATCCACTTGCAGTACTACCGTTTAGAGCTGTATCGGTGGAGATACGAAAACGTGAATAAATGATTCCTTCTGCAATATTGGAAATAATGTTCCATTCTAATTGGTAAGTTGCTGTTCCAGAGTTTGCTGGTACATCAACCCAAGTGGCTTCTGAGGATTCAAAGAAACCATTGTTGTTGAAGTCAATCCAGCCATAAAGTTTTGCTGGTTTGCCAGAATAATTTGAGGCGCTGATATCCACTTTATATTCGGTGTATCCGTCGGCCAGAGCAGGAAAAGAATGAACTCCATCTTCGTCATCGTAGTCAGATTTTTCTTTGCTATCTATATCATCCCCATCGGCATTTGCAGAATAATTGGTATCTTTTTCAAAATCGGGTGTAGCCCCCGAACCAATGGTAACTAATGGCGTAATCGTATGGAATGCATCCCCGTAAGAAATCGGAGCATCCCCATGATCATCTCCTAAGCTTAGGCTGCTCGCATTCTCTATATCCAAGCTTATAAAATAATGTGAGTTAAAAGCTTTTTTTGTTGCTAGTCTGATGTTGAACTTTGAGGTGTTAGTCCATGTGACTGAGGCTTTACACTCGGGTATGGCTATTGAGGTGTTCGAGTTACAGCTCTGTTGATTTCCCGAGATAAGTCCGTTGTATTCAATGCCTATGCTACTAGTGAGTTGTTTGGTTGCATCGTATTTTACCTTGCTCTCAGGGGTGTTGCGTATGACATTAACATGGTCTTTGAGATAAACACTATCAGGGTTATTAGTCCGCCAATGATCAAGGTCGCTAAAAGTAGCGATGAGATTATCGACGTTAATTGGGGTTGTTGTTCCCTTTTTAACAACGACAACTTCAATATCAGCGAAAACATCTTTAGGGTCAGATCCACCAGAGTCAAACCTAAACGCCATAGTGCCACTATCGTATTCAATACAACCAGTCGTTTTCATAAGTTCTTGGTCGAGGATTTTTACTAAAATATCAAGTTGATCTTCTTCATAGACTGCATTCGTTCCAAAACGATATGCAGAATCTTTTTGGCACATATTATTTCCAGCGTCTTCAGCTGAAAAATTGCCATCAAGGACTATGCTGATAGCATGTGCCTGAGGCAAAACAAGAAAATAACTAAGTACTGCGGTGAGTAGTATAGACAGCGATGAATTTTTCATGGCGTTGCTTCTTTTTGTTTTTTTCAGTAATACACTTTTTATTGTGGGGTGTGTTTACAGGCTAAAATAAAAATTGGGGAAAGTATTTAGGTCTGCCTGAGTGTTTATAAAGTTGTTAGTACATCTTTCTAAAGCATCCACTTCGTGGGATGGATTTTACTTCAATAAGTACACTTGAATTCTCAGAACTTCCTGTTCCAGCTGCAATTATACTTACTGGGATACAGTAATAGTTTTCAGTCCCTTTTAGTAAAATAGGCTCATGAATACCTGTAGCAAATTGTGGGGCCTTTGCTATCTTCATGGGATTTTCCATTTCGTTGCTAGATAAAAATGGCACCGATGAAACGGTTAAAGAATTGGGTAGTGATTCGTTCGTGTCTGAGTTCTCCCATTCCCAATCCTTTGAGCTAGTGATATTGGCCCAAGTCCCACTATTTTTACTACTCTTGGTTTTATTATCTTGTGTACAGGTTGTTGCTTCTGCATTGGTTCGTAAATCGAATACGCCACTTTCTGCACAGTTGGATACGTATTTTTTAAAGTCCAATTGGTCATTTACTTTTTTCCATGCATGGTAAATGGCTGACTCAGCAGCTAGTTTTGCCTTCTGATGTTCTGTGGAGTTGGTGGACATTTTAAGTTCAAGCGTGGATGTTTTTGATGAGTTGATGCCAACTATTGTCAAAACTACAAGGAGTACAACGACTAAACCCATGACAGCCACGCCATCTTGGTTATTGGGGTATGTATGTTTATTTCTCATGAGCGGTGACACATCCATTCCTTTATTATTTTTAAAATACATCGGCTCCTATTGTAGAGCTTGATGGTCATAGGTTTTTTAATGCTACATAGGTGTTAAAAACACGCCGAATACGTTTATCTGCGCCTGATGCGGGTATTGTATCTTTTTCAAAGGTAAAAGCATCTGCATCAAAGCTGTATGAGTTGTTTTCAGGTGTTATGTTGGCATTGCTACTGGACAATAGCAGACTAATACCAATGCTTTTAACGTTAGGCCATTGGCTATTAGATTCGATGCTGGCTGCTGTTTCGTAGCTATTGATTGCATCATCACCGCTGGTATCCACGCCGTAGCTGATTTGAAACCCTTCCACATTAGCGATGATTTCTTTTTCATTCATTGCTGCGGTTTCACCATCTGCGGTAACCAGTTTTGCTTCGTAAAGAGCAGGGCGACCATTATTTCCGCTTTTCATGTAATACATAATGGACTCAAGCTTCCCCACAACGGCGTTTGTTGAATAGGAGTTATCTAAAGCTTTTGAGTTCCCAGGACTGGTGGTGGCTCCTGAGGAAAGAGTAACGGCGGTTTGGCCTGCAACTGTGGTGGTATCCGCTGAGTCAATCTGAAAGATAGATGCTTGCTCATGGTCGGCAACGACTAGTATGTCTGAGATAGTATAGTTTGTTGTTGCTGCAACAATGAGCTCATCACTTGCGACATTGCTTTCAAGATCAACCGGGTCAACCATGGTTTTTACCAAAATGACATCATTATCTGCGTAAAATCCAGTGATGCCAGCGATGGTAGTGGTTGCAGAAACATTATCATAACCCTTGACCGGTTGAGCAATGTTCCACATTTCACTGGTTGGAGTATTAAGAGCACTTTCAACGCCATCGGAGTAACTTGAGTAAAAGCCTGAGTATCCAGAACCCTGAATGCGTGAAGTGAGACGGTTCAAGATAAAACGCCCATTCTTTTGTGCTTCACTCATTGCTTCTTGAAGTTGATAGGTGGTTTTGTTGGAACTGTATACTTTGATTGCTCCAGCCATAACAAAAACCCCAATAAGAGAAGCGACTAGGAGTTCTATCAGGCTGAACCCTCGGTGTTGATTAGAATGTTTAGCGAATTTGCTCATAGTTGCACCGATACAGTTTGTATGAGGGTTGCTCCATTCATGCTGCTAACACTTTTCTTACGATCAGCATTCTGGAATCTGATCCGGAGAGCACACATGCCTTCTGTATCGCAGGCGATACCTGCACTAGAATTGGGGAGTGAAGCTTCTAGATTTTTCAGCCAATAATAGGTTTTTTGGGTGGCAATGCTGTCTGTGGATGAGGGCGTTGCTGTCATATCCGCAAAACTAACAAGGGTCGTTCCATTGCCGCTTGGTAAGTTATAGTTGCCCGCTTTAGCCGCTGAACTATCAGCTCGCAGTAAATCGACCATTTGTTGTAATGAACTCATGGCTTGTGTGTGTGTGTAAGAGACCGATGCTGTATTAACGCTGTTTATTTGTAAGCTGGCAATGCCTAACATGCCAATGGAGGCAACGAGTGTTGCCACTAAAACTTCGACGATATTAAATCCACGCTGTGAAGAATAAGACGCTAGTGATGACGTGTTGGGTTGAACTATGGGCATGAGCTAGCTCCTTCGGTGACGATAATATTACCTGAGAGTGAAATGTTGAGAGTTCTTGCTGCCGAGACATCATTATCAGGGGGGCAAATGCGAAAACTGCTATCGGCTTCATTTCCATTCGAAGAAACAGGAACGCCCATTGCATTAAAGCTGATCCATTTTTTATAAGTATTATCAGTAGCCTTTAATGTATAGCCAGAATGCGAAAATGTATGAGTCGAAATGAGTTCTTCTGTAGTTTCTTTGACTCCATTGCTATTGGTATCTTCAAAAACATCCCAACCATTTTGCCATTCTCTTGTATCTCTAGCTTTAGGAAGAATCGTTACTGTTGAGTTGCGTTTTATGGCTTCACTTTGAGCAAGGTACATTGCTGTTCGAAAATCAGAGACGAAAGTAATGGTTTTGTTCTTTTCAATGATTGTCATGAAAGAGGGCGTAGCCATTCCGCCCAGAATGGCTACGATTGCTACTGTGATGAGTAATTCGGTAAGGGTGAAACCTTTACCCAACAATATTTTATTTATCTTTATCATTATTATTGATTAGAGTGTTGGATTTTTAGCCAGTATATTACTGTAGGCTGAATAAGAACATTACCGTTAATCGGAATGAAATATTTTTTTGATGAACAATATCACTCCGCACTAAACGTTAAGCTGAATTTACGATTTCTTCCGATAAATGGATAGAGGCTGGTAGCAAACCTGTTTTTTAGGGATAATTTCTTACACTAAGACAAAATCAGGATTTTCATGCCAGAGTTACCCGAAGTAGAAACGACACGTCGAGGCATTGAGCCTCATATCAAACATGAAACCATTTCAGCGATTGTCGTTCGTCAGCCGAAACTGCGTTGGCCCGTTCCAGAAGCGTTGCAGCAGTTGGTAGGCAGAAAAGTCGATTCTGTAGAGCGACGTGCCAAGTATTTGCGTCTGGTTACAGATGCAGGTGAAGCTATTATTCACCTGGGTATGTCAGGCAGTTTACGAGTTTGTGATGCTGATGCGCTGGTAGAAAAGCATGATCATGTGGATTTTTGCTTCGGGAATGGAGCGGTGTTGAGATTAAGAGATCCTCGGCGTTTTGGTGCGGTATTGATGAAAGATCATCGTGAAGTCTTCCCCTTATTTCGGAAATTAGGCCCTGAGCCACTAGGTGATGAATTTACTGTTGATACGCTTTTTGAAGCATCACGAAACCGTAAGGTGACAGTGAAACAACTTATTATGGATGGATATGTTGTTGTGGGTGTTGGGAATATTTATGCCAGCGAATCACTTTTTATGTCGAAGATAAACCCTAAAACCCAGGCGAATAAAATTTCTTATCAACGTTATGTACGATTAACAGAATCCATCAAGCAGGTTCTGGCAAGAGCCATAGAAAAGGGGGGCACAACCTTGAAAGACTTTGTAAGTGCAGATGGGCAAACGGGTTATTTTCAGATTGAATTGCAGGTTTATGGACGTGAAGGCGAACCTTGTCAGGTTTGCAAGAAACCGATCAAACAAATTAGCTTGGGGCAGAGAAGTACATTTTATTGTGGGCAATGTCAGCGATGAATGAAACGATTATCCCAAGCCGACGTTTTTGCGTTGCGCCAATGTTAGATTGGACGGATCGACATGAACGGTATTTTCTACGTTTGATTAGCAAACATGCCTGGCTTTATACCGAAATGGTAACAACAGGGGCGCTTATCTATGGTGATACCGACCGCTATTTGCGGTTTAGTGAAGAGGAGCATCCAGTAGCATTACAGCTAGGAGGAAGTGATCCTCATGATATGGCGCACTGCACGGGCTTAGCGGCTGACTATGGCTATGATGAAGTTAATATCAATGTGGGTTGTCCCAGTGAGAGAGTACAAAAAGGCGCCTTTGGTGCTTGTCTAATGTTAGAGCCAAGTTTGATTGCAGAATGTATTCGAGCAATGCATGACAAAGCGCCTGAGATGCCGATTACCGTAAAGAACCGCATTGGTGTAGATGATCAGGATTCCTATCAGTTGTTGTGTGATTTTGTAGGGACAGTTTCGGAAGCTGGGTGTGAGACATTTATTGTGCATGCACGTAAAGCTTTGTTGAAAGGGTTAAGTCCCAAGGAGAACCGTGAAATACCCCCGTTGAATTATGAAACGGTGCATCGTCTCAAGCAAGATTTTCCGCATGTCGAGATCATTATCAATGGTGGCTTCAAAACTTTGGAGGAGAGCCTTGCTCAACTAGACTATGTCGATGGTGTAATGATGGGGAGAGAGGCATACCACAATCCTTATATACTCTCGAATGTGGATAGAATGTTTTATAACGTAAGTGGTGTTCCTCTAAGCCGTAGTGAAATATTTGAAGAATTGTTGATATACGTTCGTAACGAATTGGCGGGTAATACGTCTTTAAAGCATATGACGCGGCATGTTCTTGGCCTCTTTCATGGCATGCAAGGTGCAAAAGCATGGCGTCGCTACTTGTCTGAAAATGCCTATCATCGTGAGTCTGGTGTCGAGATTCTGGAAGTTGCTAGAAATTTTGTACTCCCAAAGCCTTAATGTTTGATAGAATCAACAGCAGTGGCTTAGTTAAATATCAATAATCGATTACATACAAATATGAAAAAAATTTATAGTCTGATTGTTACTATTGCATCAGTGTGGCTTGTCGCCATCTGGTTCATTGGGCAAGAAACTGAAAAGTTATTGTCAGCTCAACAAGAATCAGGGGTCGAACTGCTTGAATATGAGAATGGTTTTTTTGGGGGGACTGCACGATTCAAAGTGGTTCAGAAGTTTGGAGTTCCGCAGATTGATGGCTTATTAGCAAATGCAATCATTGATGCAAACTATAAACATGGACCATTAACGTTTAGCCAGTTTGGCTTTCATATAGGGAGTTCGTTGTGGCAAATACGGGTTAATGAACAAAGCCTGCCAAGAGAAACGCAGCGGATTTTCAATCAGTTATTCGAAAAGGGGGAGTCTATTAAGGGTGAGATTGCTTTTCATTTTAATGAGAATACAGATATCAGGTTGAACGTGCCTGAAATTATTCTCAGCGAATTTCACCATAAGATTGGTCAAGTTGAACCATCTACGATTAAAGCAAGGCTTAATCGATTATCGCTCCAAGCTGATATAAATGCCAGTATAGGTGAGTTACAGATTCAACACCCTGATGGTGATTTGAGGATCCCTGTCATGAATGTTCAAGCCTTGTTGGAAGATTATCTCGCTCAAATACCACAAGGTGAAATACAAGTCACTTTGCATGATTTACACTTTTCATCACCTAAGCTGACCGAAGATATTTATCTGAATTTACTGGCTGATTTTGGACAGCAAGTGAATGAAGACGATTTGCAAGGCAATTTGACGGTGCAGGTCACCGAAGCAGAAACACCTTTCCAGATGATCCAATCAATGACTGCGAATGTGAAATATACGGGATTGGATCGTGAAATTTTTGGGGCAGAGCTTTTTAATACAACAAGCTTTTCACAGGTTCTACTACAGTCTTTAAAAGAACAATCCTCGCGAGTTGATCTTGCATTGCTCGTCAAAGGCAGTGAGGGTAAGGCTGAGCTTGATGCGAATGCTGTATTTGCTGAAAAGTCGGATAACCCTTTAAGAGCCTTTAATGCAAACCTTGATTTCGCCGTAGATCAAATTTATCTTGATCAGTCACCTTTGTCGTTAATGCTTTTTCATTTTATCGAGACGGGTGTGATCCAGAAAGCTGATGATAAATATACGTTCGTCATGGATATGAAGCATGGGAATGTTGATTTTAATGGAAAAAAGGTCAAAGTTGATAAAATAAACAGCTTTTTGGGGGCGGTTTATTCAGGTACTGAAAAGCCTCAAGCTTCAAAGGTAGGGACGCCCGTTAGAAGGATGTAGCATTTCTCAAAATGTAGATAAATAACTGAAAGTCTGAGTAATATGAAATTACTCAAGAAACATGTCTAAAAGCTATTGACCTGCCAATATCAAGAATGTAATATTCCCGCTCTCTCAAACGAGAGTCAACTATTCCTCAGTAGCTCAGTTGGTAGAGCAGTTGACTGTTAATCAATTGGTCGCAAGTTCGAGTCTTGCCTGAGGAGCCAAATTTAAAGGGCTGTAGCGTTTTTCGTTGCAGCCCTTTTTCGTTGGGTTTACATAAACACATAAAAAAGCCTCGACTATGCGAGTCCCCTTCAAGTGAAGGCTATCAAATTATTCATAATTCCAGATATTTAATCTACTATCTTGCTTGTCTAGCTCTGAAGAAAGACTGTAGTCAGCAGATTCTTGTTTACCCTGTTTGAGATACCAAATGTAGACTGCAATAGTTTAACATCGCCATAAGCCCACCTTTGATGCTCACCTTGAATAAATCACACTGCCAACCGTTAAGGTTTACGGTTTTTTGGGAGCTATCCTAGACAGTGCAAACCCTTTTAGCCGTTAGCGACATCTTTTTTATCTGTTAGGTGTTCTTGCATGTATTCACGTAAAGCATGATTAATATTGCTTTGGTACTTACCACCTTGAGACTTAAACCATGCCACAACATCAGAGTCCAGTCTGATTGTTACAGGTTGTTTTGTTGGTTTGTAGAAAGGATTGCTAACGGCTTTTTCAAAGAACTCATCCGTCAATGGTGGAATATCGCTAAAATCAATATCTTCATCTGACATATTTGCCAGCGCTTCAAGGTTCTTCATTTGTTTATTTGTAAGTTTCTGATTCATAATTCCTTCTTTCTTTTTTATCAGCCTTTCTCGCCGACATAATACGGATAACCTCATTATCGCTATCATCATAATTAAGGGTATGAGCAATTAGAACAACCATTATTCCGATGGTTTGCCAGCGTTCCTCTCCATTCTCTATTCTGTCTTGTGTGAATAGCGCATCAGGATCATAAAAAACAAGGCTTGCGGTATCAACATCAATATTATGTTTGTGAATATTTGAGAGGTTTTTGTCCTCATCCCATGTAAAGATCATAGTCTATTGTACGTACATTTTTGTAATTAAAAAAGAAACGAAATACTTAACCGTTATCTTGTTTCTTAATTGGCAAAACCTTTGCTGTGTCTTTGCCACATCTTTGCTTAACTCTAGCCCAGCCGTTTTTAGGGTAAGTAATATATCCGGTAACAGTTGACCCTACAATACGGTACATTTTGCACACACTTAACTCATCCCCAGTGATCAATCCCTGAGTTGATGGTTGCTTCCTGTGGTTAATTATTTATAGCGTGTTTAACAAGAACAATAGATGAGCTTGGTTCGTTTATCTGATGTATCAGGTCTGGAATAGGAATAGAAATTAGTTGTGTAAGACAGAGGGGAAATAGTGTGCTGCCAGAAGGTGGGGGGGGGTATATTTCTTTGGGGAAGGTGAGTGAGCTATGCGAGTAAAAGCCGCATAGCTCTAGAAGTGCGTCCTACGGAGCTTTAGGCTTTGTGTACTCAACAGTCTTCTGGAATGATTTCCATTTGATGTCGTAGCCAACGAACCCTTTCTCATTTGCTTCTTTTTGAGTCGTTGTGTAGTACTCAGTTGTGCCTTCAGGAACTTTAGGTCTAGTGCTAGGTTGTCCGCTCATTATTGCTTCTCCTCAGGTTCTATATCGAGTCGGCCACTACACCAAAACAGTAGTTACAAACTGACTCAAAAATCCGATTATGTCATTTTTTTTTCTAGAAATATATATAACCTTAGGGAGAGATATATCAAGAATAGGGGGAAGGTAGGGTTTGCAAGGAGTCTCGATGTTTACGTTGAAATATGTATCTCAACTTTTCTAAGGTTCGGGTCACGCAAAATAAGGTTTGTAACGTAACACGAGTAGATTGAAGGAGAGTGTAATAGCGGGCTTTCCTAGGGAGAAACAGTATGCCCCACGGAACAGGAGCATACTGAGAATGTTAGTTAAGCAAGGGTTGCGAATACTTTGTTGGCAGCATGTACTGTTGCTTCGATATCTGCTTCAGTGTGAGCGGTTGATACAAAACCTGCTTCGTAGGCTGATGGTGCGAGATAGACACCTTCACGCAGCATACCGTGGAAGAAGGCATTGAAGCGTTCAATGTTGCAAGCTGTCACTTGGGCGAAGTTCTCAACGGAGTCTGCATCGGTAAAAAAGAAACCAAACATTCCACCCACCTGATTCGTGGTGAAGTCGATGCCATTGTGGTCGGCAACGGTTTGTAGGCCTTCTAATAACTGTGTGGTTTTCTGAGTAAGGCCTTCATAGAAGCCTTCTGCAGAAATAATCTCTAAGGTTGCTAGTCCAGCAGCCATGGCAACAGGGTTGCCTGAAAGCGTCCCCGCTTGGTAAACAGGGCCCGTAGGAGAGAGGTGATTCATAATATCTTTACGTCCCCCAAAAGCACCTACTGGCATGCCGCCGCCCATAATTTTACCAAGGGTGGTGATATCAGGCATAACATTGTAATGCTCTTGAGCGCCGCCTCGTGCTACACGAAAACCCGTCATTACTTCATCGAAGATGAGAACTGACTCATGCTTAGTACATACTTCGCGTAGTGTTTCGAGGAACCCTTCAACAGGTGGAATGCAGTTCATATTGCCGGAAACAGGCTCAACGATAATACAAGCAATTTGGTCGCCAATATCAGTGAAGAGATCACGGACTTGTTGTGCATTATTGTAGTCAAGCGTGATCGTATGTTCTGCTAGTGACGCGGGTACGCCAGGTGAATTTGGTTCACCAAAAGTCAAAGCGCCTGATCCTGCTTTCACCAGTAGTGAATCGCCATGGCCATGATAGCCGCCTTCGAATTTTACAATCTTGTCACGGTTAGTGAAACCACGTGCGAGTCGGATAGCTGACATCGTAGCCTCTGTGCCAGAATTCACCATACGCACCATTTCAATCGAAGGCACGATCTCACAAATGCGTTGTGCAATGGTGATTTCGATTTCAGTCGGTGCGCCATAGCTTAAACCACGCGCTGCCGCCTCCTGAACGGCTTGAATAATATCTGGATGAGAATGTCCTGCAATCATGGGCCCCCATGAGCCAACGTAGTCAATATATTTTTTACCATCCGCATCAAATAAATAAGCATCTTTTGCGCTTTCGATGAATACAGGCGTGCCGCCTACGCTTTTAAAGGCGCGAACAGGGGAGTTAACACCACCAGGGATGCATTTTTGGGCTTTATCAAAAAGGACTTCAGATTGGGACATGATGAATTCTTTGTAGGCTTAAAATAAAGTGGGTAGTGTAACAATAAACCTAAATAGAGTTTAAATAATCGCGTATTTAACCCATTTAAGGTTTTTTAGATGTGCTAGCTGTTGAAGAGTTGTTTGAATGTGTTGCTGCTTTTTGCAATATTATCGCTTGCAAAAATGGTACTGATAACGGCAAGCATGTCGGGCTTTTCCTGGATTAACAAAGGGGCGTTTTCCAATGTAATTCCGCCAATACAGCAAATAGGGCTTTTCAGTTGGGCTTTTGCATCACGCAGGGTTTGTATTGTTGCCTGTGGTGCACTGGGTTTTGTTAGAGAAGGGAAAAAACTACCAAAAGCCACATAGTCCGCGCCGATTACCTCGGCTTTTTTTGCGAGCGCAATATCATTATAACAAGAAACACCTATGATGCTTTCTGGTCCTAATAGGTTTCTTGCATCAAGGAATGAGCCATCTTCAGAGCCAAGGTGTACGCCGTCAGCGTGTGATGCAATAGCAAGTTGTACATCATCATTGATAATCAGTGGCACATTATACTGATGACAATACGCACATAAGGTTTTAGCTTCTGCTAAGCGTTTGTCCTTGTCGGTGCTTTTATCTCGATATTGCAGAATGCTGATGCCACCTTGCAATGCCTGTTCAACCTTGGCAAAGAGCTCATCGCCCACAGAGCCATCGGTTATCGCATATAAGCCTTTTAGGGAATAAGAATGGGACATTAGCCGCCAGTGACTGGAGGGAAGAAGGCAATTTCATCGCCATCATTGATAAGGGTTTGAGCATCAATGTAGTCATGGTTCTGTGCAATGAGAATATTGTCAGGCATTGCATCCTGCTGAGTGGCGAGTTTCCACACATCACCTGCTGTAAGAGCTTGATCATCTAAATCGAGTTGATCTTCAGCACGACCAATAGTTTCTCGCAAACTAGCAAAATAACAGACTTTTATTTGCAACTTAGCCTCCTGTCATCGACATAAATCGAATCACTTGATTTGGGTTTGAGTTAAATACATGTTTTTCGGGCTTAAGATGAATGGCTTCGGCAATGACTTCTTCAAGTCCTGCATCAGAAATACCTTGGCGTAATAAAGGGCGCAGTTCAAATTTATGTTCATCGCCCAGGCAGAGATAGAGAGAGCCATCAACGGATATCCGCACACGGTTGCATGTTTCACAAAAGTGTTGAGAAATGGGGGTGATGAAGCCAATGTGAAGGTCATTATCACGAACTTTATAGTAACGGGCGGGGCCACCGCCAGCGACAAACCCTGGAATCAGGTCAAATTCTTGAGACAGTGTTTTCTTTACTTCTTGCAAATCCAAATAGCTATCGGAGGCGTTACGGCCTGTATCCCCAACGGGCATGGTTTCAATGAAGCGCAGGGTGAATCCCATGTCGCCACAATAGTTGACGAGATCAATGAACTCATCGTCATTCACGTCTTTCATGGCAACGGTATTGATTTTTACAGGTGAAAGCCCAGCGTCTTTAGCCGCTTGTAAACCCGCTAAAACCTCAGCAAGTTTTCCGTTGCCTGTGATGGATTTGAAGCGGTCTGCACGTAAGGAATCCAGACTGACATTAATGCGAGAGATGCCTGCGTTCTTTAGTGCTTTTGCATGGCGTGTGAGTAATGCCGCATTTGTGCTTAGGGATAAGTCCTCAAGATTATCCAGTGCTGATAAGCGCGTAGCAAGCTCTGGCAGGCCCTTCCGAACCAGGGGTTCTCCACCTGTGAGACGAACACGGCTTACGCCCAAGCGTGTAAATGCAGAGATAACACGTTCAATCTCATCGAATGTTAGCCAATTATCGGGTACTTCAAAGCCTTTGAATCCTTCTGGTAAGCAATAAAAGCAGCGCATATTGCATTTGTCTGTAACCGATAGCCGTACATATTTAATTGTGCGCCCGAAGTTGTCTTGGAGAGCAGCAGTTTGCTTGGTAGGAGATGAGCTTGGATCAGCGTCCATGAAAGAGTAGAAGTCAGTGGGTAATTGTTAATAATACCTGTGTTAAGGGAGGATATCCTATATTTGTGATAATTCGTGGGGGAAATCAGTGATAATTTATCCATCCTCTGATGATTATGAGGATAGATAACGCAGAGGTCTCTTAGAAGTTCATTCGAAGAGACGTGGTTAAATCGGTGTTGTCAGCGGTTGAATAACCTAAGCTACCGGAAAACTGTTTTGTGAAATGGTAGCGACCTACTGCCGAATAGTCCGTTTCAGAAAACGAAATATCATTGGCGAGGTTGTTATCTAATTCAATATCGGTGTAGTTGATAGAGGCTTCGCCTTCAAATTTTGCATTGAACATATGACGAATACCCGCATTAAGACCAAAGCCATCTGCGATATCAGCGGTAGCATAGGCTGAGCCGTTGCTTGCATTGAAATCGTGGCTAACATAACGAACGTCACCAAAGACATCCGTTGTCTCAGCAATGGGGGTGTGGTAACCAAGACCGATGGTAAAAATACTATAGTCATAGTCATCACTGTTGATGTTGTTGTCTATCCCCATAGAAGAGTAGCTGCCAACCGCATTAATGTTAGGTGTGAAAGCGAATGAGCCATTTAAGCCGAATGCGTTGTCATAGCCGTCAAGATCATGGGTACTTATTTGACCTTCAATATATTTATAGCTGATGTCGCCTGCGAAGGCATTTGAGAATAGACACGCGAATGCAATAGTTGCAAACCCTTGATACTTCATAGTAAACCCCTGTGGTTTGTGAAAAATCTTATTATGAATCTAAGCATACAGGGCAAGGTTAGTCAGCTTGCGTTAAGCTTCTGTTTTTTTGATAGAAATCAGTTTTTTTATGGTTTCTTGCGCATTTTTTGCTAATTTATCCCGAGTATATAGGGTGGGGTGGATAGATGGTGTGAAATGAATGTTGGCTATTGTGCATTTCTTCTTGAGTATGATTAGCAGGTTATCGGCTAGAGTCTGCTCGCCGATAAAGGGGAAATCTTCATCATGTTCTCCTTCTATATTGGTATAACGTAATGCAACGGCTTGCACGGGGGTTTGGGATTCAATGGCTGCTTTCAAAAGTCGGGGGTGGAATTTACGAACATCTTTACCGTTTGTGGTTGTGCCTTCAGGGAAGACTAAAACGGTTTGCTGTTGTTCCAGGCATTGAGTGAGTTGTGAAATGGCATTGTTAGCTGAACCCGTACCTCCACGTTGAATGAATAAGGTTCCGCTTTTATCGGCTAACCAACCAATGACAGGCCACTTTCGAACTTCGGATTTTGAGAGAAACCGAGGGTTGCTGTGACTGGCCAATACGGGTATATCAGCCCAAGAAATATGATTGGCGACAAGCATAACAGGCGTATCAGCGATTTCACCGTGCACTCTGATTTTTATGCCAATAATGGTGCAAACTTGAGATAACCACCAGCGAGTCGTTCTCTTATAGTAAGGGTGTTGGGAATCGAGCCGGAAAAGTCCCGCTAATAATAGTGTTAAGAACAGGCCGAGAAACACATGAAGTGTGAGAAAGAAAAGACGAAGTGGAAGCCGCATTGACTCATGCTATCGGTGAAAAATAATGCTTGAGCCTAGCAGAAAATACTGAAGGAATCTCTGAATATGTTAATGCGAAACATAGTGATGTTTAGGCGAAAAGATATTTTAGGCTGATGAGTCCAACAATACTTGCTAATGCAGCTTGCAACCAGCTCTCTTTCAATATTTGGTTGAGTTTTGGTCCAATTAAAGCGCCAATAACACCACCAATAATTAAAAAGAATAATACAGGCACGTCAATTTCAGAACCCATGCGAAGGTAGTTGGCAACGGACATCGTGCCGCTGGCAAAGATAGCTAAAGCTGCTGTTGCAGGAATGATATACATTGGCATGCCAAGCAGAGAAGCCATAAATGGTACCAGCAAGAAACCGCCGCCGACACCAAAAATAGAGGCAACAAAGGCAATCAAGAAACCGGCAACCCAAGGTAACCATGGGTTAAATATGTATTCATGGCCATTGTATTCAAAAGACATAGCATCGCGGGTTACTAAAATGTTTTGTACGCCGCTTTGTGCTGCTGCTTGATCTGTTTTGCCTTGTTTCTTCTCAGAATACAACTTCCAGGTAATCTGTGCTGCGATAAAGAGTGCCAAGACACCAAATAGAGGCTTGAAAGTGCTCATGTCAGACAGGTAACGGCTAGAGATCGTACTTCCTGCAATAGCGCCGACAATACCGCCTGCGCCAAGCATTAGCCCTAAGGGAAGCACCCATGCAGAACGTTTAAAATAACCCGGGATAAAGACGGTAGCAGTCGCAAGTGCAAGCATTTGCGCCATGGGTTTGACGCTGTTTGCATCCGTAATGCCGATAATGGATATGAGTCCGAATGAGGCTAGAATCCCCCCGGCAGCTCCAATCGATGAAAAAACGAGTCCAACAAGAACTCCCCAACTCACGAGAATAAGAATGCTTCCGAAATCCATATCAATAAATCCAAATAGGAAGTTGAGGCTGACAAATTCCGTCTGTCAGTAAACACGGTGTCACGTTGACGGGCTACATGGTAGGTGATTCTTTTAGAGAGCACAATTCGTGGAGGCTTTCATGCGACTAGAATAGCCAAATCAGGCGCTTATCGGTTCTAATAAGATAATTCTATCAATGGGGATAAAAAATCATAGGTGCTATTTCTAATAAGTGGTGGCGGGAGGGCTACAAAAAATTTGCTATCTGAAAAAGGGCGGGTATGATCTTTACATGTATAAAGAGCTGCCATTATTTCCATTGCAAAATATGCTGTTCCCTGATGGCGTTTTACCGTTACGGATTTTTGAGCCGCGTTATCTGTCAATGGTTAGTGATTGTTTAAAAAATGAAACACCGTTTGTCGTTGTACTGATCAGGCGTGGCAAAGAAGTGGGTGGGGTTTCTCGACTATATGAAGTCGGTACCAGTACCAAAATTGAAGATTTTCATACCTTGGAAGATGGGTTGTTAGGTATTTCCTGTCGCGGCGTATCGCGAGTTCATATCAACGATTATTGGACACAAGATGACGGCCTCGTCAAAGGCCGTGTGGAGCTGTTTGAAGAAGAAATGCCGCTGACAGTGAATGATGAGCATTTACCCATGATTGAGTTCTACCGTGCTGTGATACAAGATGAGAATGCTACGACCTATCGTGAAGGTCTGATTGAAGATTGGAACAATTTGCAGTGGTTGTCTTATCGAATAGCCGAGATCTTGCCAATAACCCCCTTGAGTAAACAGGGGTTGTTGGAAATGACGACTGAGCAGCGTGTTGAGGAGCTGCGTGCCGTGATGCAGGCCAATAATCTTATCTAATCGTTGTCCTTTAAAACTTCGCGGGTTTTTTGCAGGCTAAGACTACAAATTTCTTGTTGCTGCCGATGGTTCGGCAATTCCCAAACAACTGTTTCAGCTTGACGTGATAAGCCAAATGGCGATTCGCGACCACCCAAAGCTCCCCACCTTGGGGTAAATGCTGATAACTCTGTTTGAACATGAGCCAGGCAAGATGGTCTCCCATAGCATGCTGCTGATGGAAAGGTGGATTGCACAGTATCAGATCCACTTTTTCATTGCAGGCAGAGAAAACATCGCTCACAAGGAAGTTTGCCGACTTGTCAGGGTGATGGGTGTGGAAATTGGCTTCAGCGGAAGCTATTGCCATATAGGATTCATCAAGAAACGTTATTTCACTATCAGGAAATGCGCGTTGCGCAACAATGCCTAGCACCCCATTTCCACAGCCCAGATCAACAATACGTTTTCCAGAAGGCAGTTTGGAGAACTGTTCGAGCATAAAACGCGCACCAATATCTAAATGTTGTTTAGCAAAAACATTCGCGTGATTGGATAAGGTGAGATCATATTCCGGTGCGCTGAATGTAATAGGATATTTAGATTTTACGGTATGGCTTTGATCTTGCTCTGCAAAGATTAAGCGCGCCTTCTTTTGAGCTAAAGAGGTCTTTGTCGTGCCAATAACCTTCTCAAACAGATCAAGGGTTGAGGTATGAATGTACTTCACCATGCCTGCACCGATGATGATAGTCTGCTTGGAAAGCAGGGGTTTCATGATAATCAACTGCTCTTCCAGCAAAGCTAGCGTTTTTGGCGTTTTGATGAGAACTAAATCAATCTTCCCCTCAGGCGCTTCTGTGGATGGAATGTAGTTAATATCTGGTTTCAAAGTATTATTGGCCAAGTTTTGCTGAGTGGCTAATTGGCTAAGCAAGGAGTCAGACCAATGCAGCAAAGTATGTTCGTGTAAACACGTTGCTAACGTACCAAAATCATCATTTATCAAGAGAATGCGTTTCTTACCGTCAAGTAATTGCTCATCGAGTAAGTGCTGCAATAGGTACTCATCTGCAGCATCCCACGCACGTAGGGGTTGATTAGCTAATTCAGGAAGGCGCTTTAGTTGGTAACTGCCAATTGAAGATTCAAAGTGTGTATTGTTCAAAGTTTATTCCAGTTGTTTTCCGCATAATAGCAGACCTTTCGTCAGTAAAAATACGGTAAAAAATGCATAAATCATGAACAATGCCTATACTGGTTGGGAACCGATGATAGAAATAATGAATAAATCTAAATAATTTCTCGGTGATTATCATAAACAAAAGAGTCTTACAGAACCTTTGCTTTTCTATTTTGTTGAAATCAAAAGTGATTTTATGAAGTAAGAATATAACTATGTTGAAACAGAAAATACAGGGCTTCTCTCTCGTTGAAGTCATGATCACTCTCTCTATTATGGCCATAATGATTGGGTTTTCTGTGCCTGCGTTGAAAAACATGATTGAGTCAAATCGTTTGCAAAGTGCAGTGGATGATTTTCAGTTCGCATTAGTATACTCAAGGCTCAACGCCATATCATTGCAAATGGATGTTGCGATATGCCCTAAAAAACCAGCACAAATAGCGTGTGAAGATGATGTAAACGAGCAAGACTATGCCGAAGGATGGTTGGTATTTAGTGACTGTGATGATGATGGTGTTTTTGATAATAGCAATGTTTGTGATCGCGACCTAGATGGCAGCAACGATGCCAGTGAATTGCTCAAAATCTATGATCTCAATAAGAAAAATGCATTGAGCATTACGGGGGATGTCAAGTATAAAGATCTCATCACGTATCAACTCACAGGAAGAACAACAGAAGGAGCTGGTGAGTTTACTTTTAGTACAAATTTAGCAACATCCAAACTGAAAGTGTCGAGAATAGGGATGATCATGCGGGAATAAATGCATCAGAGCTATTCCATTGAATCGTCGAAAATAATAAAAAAGGTATGGCGGTAGGCATCAAAAAATGCATAACAATAAGAATACAAATCTAGGATTTAACCTTGTTGAAGTACTCGTAGTGAGTTTGATCATTGCGGGGAGTTTCATTGCGTTAGCGGGTTCACAGCTTAATAATATCCGCTCCACTCAGAA
Source organism: uncultured Thiotrichaceae bacterium (assembly GCA_902727985.1). Classification (GTDB taxonomy): domain Bacteria; phylum Pseudomonadota; class Gammaproteobacteria; order Thiotrichales; family Thiotrichaceae; genus HyVt-477. Next base: position 41,968 of record CACVAY010000010.1, read on the forward strand.
TGCTTTCTACCAGTCACAAGCTGGTGCCATTTCATATGGCTTACTTGAAAAAATTCGTATGAACAGAGGAGTAATCGCAAGCTATCTCACAGACTCTTCAAGCTATACGTGTCCGACATCTCCTCCTGATCCCTTTTGTTATGTCTCTACTGTTGTATCTGAGCAATGCTCGGCAGCAGAATTAGCCGCTAGCGAAATTTATGTATCAATCTGTGGTATCAGTAACTCAGGGTTGATTTCTGAAGGGGTTCAGCAGGTATTGCCTAATGGGGCACTTGATGTCCAATGTGTAGCCAGCGATGGTACATATGGAACAGATTGTTCGGAAAACCATGTGGTGATTACGGTTCGTTGGAATGATCAGGCGCTCTTAAAATCATCGGCTTCCGCTAGTCGATCGTTAGAATTATTTGGGGCTCTGTAATGAAAGGCAAATATAGGCAATTAGCTGGTTTTACTCTTGTCGAATTAATCGTGGTAATGGTGATTGGTTTATTCTTGATGGCGGGTATGTTCAGTTTTTTTCAAAGTAATAAGCAGGCTAATGCCAGTCGGCACCAATTGGCTCAAATCGAAGATCTTGGGCGTAATGCTATCCATGAGTTGACACGGACTATTCAGCATGCGGGTTATCGTGGTGAGCATGATGTCGTTTCCACCTCGAATTTTATTACGGGTTCTGTCACGGGGCAGAGCTGTTCTGGTAATGGTGTGGCAACAACGCAGACCAATGTGGCCGATGCAAGCTTATTAGGAAGTACGGTCGATGGTTTACTGGCAGCAAATGACCAAGTGGGGGTCGTCTATTCGGGAGATAGTAGTTTAAATCAGGATTGTTCTGGTTTGAGCTTACCCAGTGATTGTGAGGTTGGTTCGGCCTTGGAAAGTGGAGCAGCACAGATTTACAGTACGTTTAGTATTGGTGATGTCTCAGGCGTCCCACATTTACAATGCGCTAGTTCTCTTTCGAGCGAGCGTATTGCCTTGGTGCCAGGGATTGAAAGAATACAATTTAACTATGGTGTTGATGCTGATAACGATGGTGTTGTTGATCAATACCAAACAGCCTCTCAGGTTACTCAATGGGGGAGTGTATTGTCTGTCCGAGTGGCGTTACTAGCCCGCTCGCTGAAGCCTACCAAAAAGGTCGCAGAAGCAATGAGCTTTATGCTGCTGGATAACAAGATTGATGTGGCTGCTGATAGGTATCAGCGCGCAGTTTTTCAAACGACCATTCGTTTACAGAATGTGAATATATGAGGAATACCTATGTCTGAGGCAAGTGTTAAATCCTTAAGCTTCCACCAGTCAGGCGCGACTTTGCTTTGGGCGTTGGGGGTTTTACTGGTTATGAGTATTGTGACTATTTCTGCTTCTAGATCATCTAGCTTAAGCGTACGTATTGCGCATAATGGTGTACTACAAAAATCGGCTTACCAAGGTGCTGAGTCTGCTTTGACCAAAACGCTTGAACGCTCGAAAATGCTTATCACCTCAGATACAGGGACGGCGAATACAGACGGAAATAAAGTAAAAACATTCTCTGCTACTAGTCTTGGTAATTTATCGCTACAGGGAAGCATTGAGGCATTAGGAGCCTCCGATTGTCCGCAACTATCAACAGTTGCTATGAGCACGGAACTATCACGTGACAGTGGTGGTGTGACCTGTGCTGCATATCGTGTGACGGGTGGGGCAGTAGTAAATGGCACTGCGGTAAGAGATTCACATGTAGTCGGTGTGAAAATATTCATACCATCAAAAGAAGTTGTTGAATTCAAATAATTACAGCTCATAAGAATGACTCAAAATAGAAGAAAAATAACACTATAAATCTGCGATATCCGCAGCATTCTGGGGAATGACCATGAAATACCTATTGAAAACCTGTTTTCTCGCCATTTTAGGCATTACCGCGATAAATATGTCCCTCTTAGCAGATGATACGGAAGTTTTTGTAACAGAGCAGGCATCTATCCCTCCCAATCTGCTATTCGTTCTAGACAACTCTGCAAGTATGCAGACAGCAGTACCTGGTGACACGCTGGGGAGAAATCGAATGGAGGTGTTACAAGCAACCTTCAAAGATATGTTGGACAATATGGATCCAGAAATTGAGGTTGGGGTTTCTCGATATAGTGGTGGAGGCGCATCAACCCGTGGTATTTCGTTTCCCGTTAGTCCGCTCACTGATGATGCACCTACCATTCTAACAAGTAACCTGATCACCTCTGTAACATTACCTACAGACCTTACTGTAACTGATGATGATAATCATGATGCCATGTTCGACTTGGATGATGATCATCTGCCCAACCCTAGTCTGAGCGCTATGACGGTCAAAGATTATCTGAAAGAAGTGGTCGATAGTTGGGTGCCATCAGGAGACACACCGATTGTTGGGCAAATGATGGAGGCAGTGCAGTATTTTAAGAGTTCATGGTCACTTTATGGCTACGGAGC
>CACVAY010000010.1:44530-49711 GCA_902727985.1 uncultured Thiotrichaceae bacterium
TACAACACACCGATTGATGATGCGTGTCAGAGTAATTTTGTTGTGCTGCTGTCGGATGGTGAGCCACAAGGCCTAACTTACGATATGGAGGCCCATCAAGCTACTGCAAAAAGCGAGTTAGGGTTAACAGCAGATTGTGCGGATATTCCCGGAAGTGATGATGCACTCAATTCGCTATCTGATGGTAAATGTGGTCCAGAAATTACTAACTATCTAGCTACCACCGATTTCGCGAGTGGCACAATCAACGAGGATTTAGAGGGTGAGCAAACGATTAAGACTTATGCGATAGGCTATGGTTTGGCAGAAAATTCTCCTGGAGAAAACTACCTAAAACTATTAGCCAGTAATGGAGAAGGGGAGTATTACTCTGCTGACTCTGCGACCACGCTTGCTGAAGCGTTTAATAATCTTCTTGAAGATATTAGCAATGATGGACAAGGCTCATTAAGCTCACCAGCCTATAGTATTAATAGTGATAACCTGCTTGCCCATAACGCAGAAATTTATGTGCCAATAGCAGGGCATCAGGCGGATACCCCGCGTTGGTTTGGTAATTTGAAAAAATATCAGTTGGTTGATGGCGCTATTGTCGATGCATCCAATGCATCTGCGATTAATAACAAAGGCCAACTATTGGTCGATGCAGAGGATGCATGGGCAACGACAGCTAATGATGTCGGTGGTGTTGCAGGTAAATTAGATCCGGCAACACGCAAGGTCTATACCGATATGGGTACAAACATGGCAATGACTCCGTTGGCTGCAAATAATGCTAGTGTGACCTCAGTCATGCTCAGTGTGCCAACAGCTCAATATCGTCAACAAATACTGGATTACATACGTGGTTACGATATTACAACGGCAAGTACTGAACCTTGTGTTGATCCTGATGCATCATTGCTTACGGATACAGGTAAGTGCGGGACACGTTTAGCGTTGGGCGATATATTGCATAGCAAGCCAGTCGTGGTGTCTTATGATGATGCAGATGTTAGTAAACGAGCCATTTATTTTGGAACAAACGAAGGTTTTCTACATGGTGTGAATGCCTCAACAGGTGTAGAAAACTTTGCGTATATGCCGCGTTCTCTTTTACCGAATATTGATCGCTTATTTAGAAACACAAATGGAGAAGATCATCCCTACGGTATTGATGGTGAAATAACGGTATGGCGTCATGATGAAAACAAAGATGGTGTGATCAAAGCCAGTGATGGGGATCATGTTTATCTCTACTTCGGAATGCGCAGAGGAGGCACGACTTATTTCGCATTGGATGCGACAAATCCTGTATCTCCCGCATTGCTCTGGAAGAAGGGGCAAAGCAATGGCGGAGCTTATGCAGAGTTTGGACAAACATGGTCAAAACCTGCATTAGCAAAAATTCGCTATAAAGATGCGAGTGATAATATCCAAGTTAAAGTGGCAATGGTTGTAGGTGCCGGTTATGACCCAACACTGGATCAGGAATCCAGAGTGCTACGTAGCAAGGATGTCAACAATAAAGAACTTCATACGCAAGGTAGAGGAATCTTTATTCTAGATGCCCTAAATGGCAGTATTTTGAAAGACTTTCGATATGAAAATCATTCAACACTGAACTATGGCGTGACAGGTAATATTCGTTTATTAGATATGAATGGAGACAAATATCTCGATCGCCTGTATTTCTCAGATACAGGCGGTAATATCTGGCGAGTAGATTTATTTGCAAATGCCTCTGCGCCACTTAGTTTGAACTCAGCCAAACTTACCCGGCTTGCTAGCCTTGGTGAAGATACTTATGGCGGGTCTGTAGACACCAGGAAGTTCTTCCATGAGCCAGACGTCGCCATCTTCAAACAAGCAGGCATGTCAGTGTTAACCGTGTCAGTAGGTAGTGGTTATCATGCCCATCCTTTAAATACCGATATTCAAGATGGTATCTTCGTGGTTCAAGACCCCAATGTGTATAACTTACCTCCAAGTGACTTTACAACGATTAAACGCACTGACCTTAGGGATATCAATGGTACGGTTGATTCAACCAAAACCTATATGGGTTGGTATGCTTATCTCTCGAATACAGGGGAAAAAGTGCTGTCTTCACCCGTCACATTCTTAAATAAAGTGCTTTTCTCTTCATTTACACCTGTTCAAGCCACAGCATCAACGAACAACAATACCAGTTGTGCGGTTACCACAAATCATCAAACACGTTTCTACGCCATGGATTTACTTACGGGAGAAGCGGTTTTAGATTTTGATGGCAATGGCACTGCTGAAACATCAGTGATCGTACCCTTTCGTTATATTGCTGGATCGCCACATGTCGGTTTCCGCGAGCCGTCTTGTACAGCGGGTGTTTGTGAACAGCATATTGATTTGAAATTAGGATTAGCAGAACCTGTGATAAGTTCAGAAGATATTACAACTCCCGCCACCTCTGTATCTCGGAGTTTAAGCATTGAATCCTTCATGCCAAAGACATTTTGGTTTAATAAGGAGTAATGCTTTGTCGGTATTTATAAAGTAGTTCCTTGAGCGATAGTTGAAGTGGTTTTGTTTAGTCTGATAAGGTTTGTGTTGGGAGAATGATCTCCATACACAAACCGCCACTAACCTGATTCCACGCTCGAATTGTTCCATTATGAAAAGCCACGGCTCGTTTAGCAATCGCCAAACCCAAACCGTATCCGCCGCTATCACGGTCACGGGCACTGGACAGTCGTACAAAAGGCTCAAATAGTTGATTAATCTTCTGCGCTGGCACTCCCGGCCCCTGATCACAAATACGCAAAACCAATTGCTGAGGTTGATTCGCATCAGCTTGCACGGTAACCATGACATCAGTGGCATCAGGCGTGTAGCGAACCGCATTGCGAATCACATTTTCCAAAGCACGACGCAGCAAATCAGCGTTTGCCTCTATAATGCCTGATGTGTCAGCCTGTAAAACGACCCGTTTTCGTGAGCCATTCATTTCGTAATTACAATCTTGAATAATGCTCTCCAGTAACTCAGCTGCATCCAGATAATCATCACGTCGATACACAGAGCCCGCATCCAGGCGCGACAAGGTGAGCACTTGTCTAATCAAGTCGTCTAGTCGATTACTTTCTAAATCAATGCGTTTTAGTTCACCGGCAATTGCGTTAGAGGGATGTTTCTGGGCAAGTCCCAATGCGACTTTCAAACGCGCTAGCGGGGAGCGTAACTCATGAGATACATCGCTCAATAACTGCTTTTGATGCACTAGCAAAGATTGTAAACGCTCAGCCATGAGGTTAAAGTCCTGTCCTAAATCGGCAATCTCATCGCGGCGATTGCCCATGGCATGAGCAACACGCGTATCCAATTCACCAGCGGCTAAACGTTTTGAAGCTTGTTGCAAACTACGAATAGGGCGAGTTATTGATAAGGCCAGCCAAAAACATACGAAACCACTCAGTAGTAAAGCAATCCCAAGCCACATAGCGAAAATGGCAGGGCTTTGTCTAAAGGGTCTAGGAAGCAGTGTTAATGCGGTGGGAGGGGGGCGCATATTCTGTTTAGAAAGAATCCGAAAATACTCACCATCAGGTGAGATGACTGATGCATGCTGGGTAATATTCGGCTCGTCAATATCGAAGTTACGACCTAATAACTCATCGCCGTATTCATCCAAAATAAAAAACTCTTGATGCCTTGCACGAGGATGACGGTGGCTAGGATTCAGCATGGATGTAACGGCTTCTGCTCCTGAGTATTCAATTACCTGAGACAAGCTATTGACATGACGATCGACAAAACGTGAACGTAGATCCTTTGCCTGAAAAGCATCAGAATGTTGTAAATAAAGTGTCGTACCCCAAATCACGCCACTGATAATTAATAACAGAGTCAACCAAAAAGATAAGAAAATTTTCCAGAATAAGCGCCCCATAGCTAGCCTGTCAGCTGGTAGCCAACGCCACGTACGGTTTGAATGATCCTCTGTTCATCATCTCCCAACTTTTGGCGTAATTTACTCATGTGCATATCAATACTGCGATCATAGGCAGTGAGGGGTTTGCCAAGCGCTTGTTCAGATAAGGTTTCCTTATCAACAACATGTCCAACTTGCCGTGCCAGAACTTCTAGTAAATTGTATTCACTGCTGGTTAACGAAATTGGCTGATTGTTTAGTATGGCTTGGCGAGAGGCGGGCAGAATTTCCAAGTCACCCGCCATAAAAGATGTCGCAGAGCTGTTCTGATGTTGGGTGCGGCGCAGAATTGCTTTTAAACGTGCGACGAGTTCTCTTGGGTTACAGGGCTTTGGTAAGTAATCATCAGCACCCATTTCCAGACCTATGATACGGTCAATATCATCACCTTTGGCGGTTAGCATTAACACCGGCACCTGGCTAAATTTACGTAACGCTTGCAAGACACCAAAACCATCTAATTCTGGCATCATGACATCTAGTACCAAAGCATCGGGGGAAAGCTCAGAGGCTTTTTCAATGCCTTGCTTACCATCATGGGCAAGTGCTACTGTAAAACCTTCAGAGGATAAATACTCACCCAGCATCGCGGCTAGTTCTCGATCATCATCAACGAGTAAAATTGTTGGCATTAGACTATCTATAGTAAAGAAAGGATGCCGCTATTCTGCCACAGCTCTGCACATTGTCAGCGAGGCATTTACATAAAATTACATGGCGTATACCCACCTTTACAGTCAGACCCTGCATAATTCACTCATCAACGAAACGAACAGACAGTGTCGTTGCAAAACAGATATAACTTTATTGGAGAATATTATGAACAAACGTAGATTATTTTTAGCAAGCACATTAATTGGTGCAATGTCATTAGGCTCTTATACAATTGCGGGTGGCCATGGTAGTTGTAAGCACGGCAAGAAAGGCGGTGAATACAGTGAACAACGTATGGAAAAGAAAGTAACGCGTATGACAGAAAAGCTAGGTTTGAGCGCAGAACAAAGCGAACAAATGAAAGCTGCTATGAAAAGCAATCACGAAACGGTCAAAGGCTTCCGTGAGCAAATGAGAACACTACATGAAAGCATGCGTAGTCTAAACCCAGATGCTGCTGACTTTGATACTCAGCTTGGATCACTTGCTAACCAAAAAGGTGAGCTCGTTCGCCAAATGACCATTGCTAAAGGCAAAAAGCGTCAAGCAATGGCGAAAATTTTAACCCCAGAACAGCG
>CACVAY010000011.1:0-2957 GCA_902727985.1 uncultured Thiotrichaceae bacterium
TTTATCGTAATCAAGCATCATGCCCTTTTTGATTTCTTCTGTTTTTTCGATATCGCCTTCGGCGAGTTGTACATATAAGGCATCAATTTCAGGGTCAAATTCGATTTTCATAGGGTTCACCTTTTAGCCAAAGTAGGCAGTAATTATTGTTACAGGCTCTGTTGTTTCATTATAGATGACTCGAAGCTGTTTCATGCCTTTTTCAGGAATACACTTTATGGCATGGACTGCTGAAGGGTCATCAATATCATTTTCCAGAATGTCGGGTTTCTCTAGCGTTGTTGTAACCCATTCTAGTTTTATTTTCCGTTGTGCTAGCCGTTTTTGAGCATGCTTGCTAATGATCTATTTTATTTCAGAGGTCATATTTTTAATATTTGGTTATAACCGATATTGATAATTATACAACTTATTGGTTTTGGTCGTTGAGGAAATGCTTGCCTTTGTCAGTAGGCATTCTCTTTTCTGCTCAAATATTATAGGCTTGATGTCTTACAGAGCTGGCTTGCTTTTTTTCACCAATAATAAAAAACCATTATGAAAATCATCGGTATCGATCTAGGAACCACCAATAGCGCCTGTGCCATCTGGCAAGAGGGTGAGGTGGTATTAATTCCCAATGAGTTGGGTGAGTTTTTAACGCCTTCAGTGGTACATATTGAAAAATCAGAAACGGTGGTTGTCGGCAGGACGGCTCGTCAACGCACGGTGACGCATCCTGATGCGACTGCTTCTGTCTTCAAGCGCTATATGGGCACGGATCGAAAGATTCGCTTGAATAAGAAAGATTATACCGCCGTCGAATTATCCTCCTTCGTGTTACAGGCATTGAAAAAAGATGCAGAAGCTTTTTTGGGTGAAGAGGTTGTTGAAGCAGTAATCAGCGTACCTGCGTATTTTAGCGATGCACAGCGAAAAGCGACGGTATTGGCGGGTGAGTTGGCTGGCTTGAGAGTCGAACGACTCATCAATGAGCCGACCGCGGCTGCGATGTCTTATGGTTTGCATGAGAAGCCTGAGCATACACAATTTATGGTGGTGGATTTGGGTGGTGGCACCTTTGATGTGTCGATCATGGAGTATTTTGAGGGCGTGTTGGAGGTGCATTCATCGTCAGGTGATAACTTCTTGGGTGGTGAGGATTTTCTGGAAATTCTCGTGAATAAGTTCCTCAGTATGCAAAACCTCAGCAAGAAACATCTGAAGAGTGATGATCTGCAAAAAGTCTATTTGCAGATGGAAAAAGTCAAGCGTGAGTTTAATTCTGTCGATGTGGTTGATGTTGAGCCTTTCATCAAAAAGCAGAAAGAAACGGTGTCGATGCGTCGTGATGATTTTGTCGAGTTGGCGAAACCTTTATTACAGCGAATTCAGCAACCCGTAGAAACCGCTTTGCGTGATGCAGAATTAATGCCTGCGGATTTAGATGAGGTGATCTTAGTGGGGGGTGCAACACGCATGCAATTCTTCCGCTCGATGATTGCCAGGATGTTCCGCCGTATGCCATCAGCAAACCTTGACCCTGATTTGGTGGTGGCTATGGGGGCTGCGATTCAGGCTGGGTTGAAGGCGAAAGATCAAGCCTTGGATGATGTGGTGTTAACTGATGTTTGCCCGTACTCGCTGGGCACTAATATCGTCAATGAGAACGACACGACAGGGAATCAGGGGGATTTGTTCAGTGCAATTATTGAACGGAATACCGTCATTCCGGCGAGTCGTTCGGCGCGCTATGTGACTGCGAGCGATAATCAGAAAGTCGTTGAACTGAAGCTTTATCAAGGCGAGAGTCGTCTCACCAAAAACAATATCAAGCTCGGACAGATTAGTATCAAAGTACCTAAAGCCAAGCGTGGCGAAGAGCAAATAGAGGTGCGCTTTAGTTACGATATGAATGGTATTTTGGAGGTGGATGTTGAGGTAGTTTCCACCCGTGAAAAGTATTATCACATGATTCAAAATGCACCCGGTGCGCTTACCGAAAAAGAGATTCAGGCATCTAAAGATAAGTTATCTCAGTTGAAGTTCCATCCGCGTGAAGATGCGATGAATAGAGATTTGATTGCCCGTGCTGAACGTTTGTTTGAGAGTCGTATTGGCGATGAGCGTGAAAATATTCGTCAGGCGCTTAGCTGGTTTGAAGGGGAGATTGAGTCACAGACTCCGTCTAAGATCGAAAATGCTACCCAAGAATTCTCCCGCTTCCTTGAAGAACTGGAAGGGGATTGTTTGTTTTGAGTAATTGTTGGGAGGTTTTAGGGCTTGAATACGGTGTGGATAAAAAGGCGATTAAGTCTGCCTACGCGAAACGTTTAAAGAAAACGCGTCCTGATGAAAACCCCGAGGGGTTTAAGGATTTGCATGATGCCTATAAAACGGCATCAAGTATTGCTTCTGCAGAATACTATCAACAAGATGCATCAGATGCCGAAGAAACTCCTGCTCCCTTGTGGGATGACGATAGTCTGAGTATTCATGATGACTCTCTGGCTTCTGATCTATCCAGTGATAACGATTCCCGAAATGAGAAAAAGAAAGACTTGGCTACGGCCGAGCAAGAGGTTCTTCCCAAAGAAAAAGAGACACATAATGTTTTAAAAAATGATTTGCCTGATGAGATTTCCGAAACTGTGCATGATGAAACTCATAGAAGCCAGGTTTCATTGGAAGATCTTGATGACGAGATATTGGCAAATGAAATTGCCGTACAGGCGTCGGCAGAAGAGGAGGCGATGTATGCAACACTGCAAGCCGACTGGGATGCGTTATTTGATCGAGTTCAAGCATTAATTGCTACTCCCCACAGTGGCTTAAAAGTTAAGGACTGGCAATTTATTGAAGATGTGCCGTCCATGCTGGATTTGGAATTTAAGAGGCGTGCTAGCGATCAAATGTTTGGTATCGTGGCAGAAACGAATGAGATTTCTTTACGTTCTAAATCACTACGCATCCAACCG
>CACVAY010000011.1:3057-9651 GCA_902727985.1 uncultured Thiotrichaceae bacterium
AATCTGTTTACTTATTTAAATAGATTCAAGGCCTTGTTTCGCTCAAAATAGAGGCTTGTATATGCTTCACATTTCTTGTCCACGATACATCATTTTCTTTTTTTTGGGAGCGGCTTTTTCTTTCTCTGAAGGTGGATCATGGTAAACCTTCTGTCCTCTGTACATGGTGAATGACCTGTTATCTTCCTTGAGTAGTGTTGTTTCCTCAGGTTCAGTGATGGGCACTTTTTTAGGTGCTGGAGGAAGCGTTGCCTGGCCTTTGGGTTTTTGCGGTACAGGTTCTATTGCTTGTGTTTGGTATTCACCTGATTTTATTCTCTGCATGATGACTTTGAGTGCCATATGGGCCATTGGCAGGTTGATTTTTTCTTCGGTCAGAAGGATTGCTATTGTTGTTTCATCAAAGAAAAAGATAATTAAGTTATCACCATCGGCAAGCGGGAAAATCATTTCATCATAGGATTTTTCAATACTCTGCGCGGCCATATAGTACTGATCTATAATTTGCCTGGCTTTTTTTATTGGTGCTCTTTTTTCATCAGGAAATGTGGAAATACTGTCATGGCCTTCAATATCTAAATAGGCATGTTTGAGTGCTTTGATTCGAGATAAGTCTTGAAGAACTTTGTTCATTATAGATGCTCTCTTAGAAGGAATTCTAACATTTTACTAATGCCAAGTGCTGGGGATTTGCGGGTAGTCTGAACGGCTAAAATAGAACCTTGAGTGTTAAAGATGATCAGATTGTTATCTTTTGGGCCTCGGATAATGGTTTTTTTAGCAAGCTTGAGTTGTATATCTTCCTCAAGTGTTTCATTCATTCCTGCCACAAAGGAAATGAAACTGGTGATGTCTGCGTTTGCTTCTGTTGAATAGAGTAATTCACCGTATTCATCGATGGATGAGATGCTGGATATGCCGGGTATTTTTTGAATATCGTGTAAGAGTTCTTTATTAAGGTCCATTGTCCTGTTACCTCTTTTGTCGCTATATTGTTTTTTGCACAAAAACGGTGCGAAAAATATGCTGTTGTTCTTTTTTGGTGCAATAATGCCTAAACAGATATGTGGGATATTAAACTAAGTGACTGATAATTATTGTGTAATATGCTGTAATAGTCTAATTAGTTATTGCCTGTCTATTTGATAGAAGCAATATACGTGCCTAATTCAGAAATGGTCAAACGTTGCTTTTACAGATGTTGAAAAGAAAGTGATGGTGGGCAAAGTCAAGCGCAATGGGGCTAAACCTCGTATAATAAGGGCTTTTGGGGAGTCTTCTTATGTCAACAGAAAAGCCTACACCGCCAGGTAATAATGAATGCTGCGAAAGCGGTTGTTCTCCTTGTGTCTGGGATCGATATTATGAAGAACTTCAGCAATGGCAGCAGGATCAAGCGGCCGCTCAATCAGAAAAAGAAGATGCGGAGTCATAAGATTCCTTACGCTGTTAATAACAGTTAAAAAATAAGAAACCTCTATATTATTCTAAACTTAAAACATGAGGTGGTAAAAAATTAGCTGTTTTATAAAAAATACCAGAAAACGGGGAAATGCCTATGTCGATACTCATCAACATCTGTTTATTACTGATTTTATCGTTTTGGCAGCTGCATGCTGCGCCGATGACTAAAGATGAGGTTCCTGAGCCACTGAAGCCTTGGGTCGACTGGGTACTGTATGACCAAGATGAGCAGATGTGTTCGCATGCTTACAACAGTGATCGCCGTTTTTGTGCTTGGCCGTCTTCTCTAGAGTTGGCATTGAATAATAAACGAGGGGCGTTTTCCCAGGCGTGGTCAGTTAAGACTGAGGTTTGGGTGAGATTGCCAGGCAATGGTAAGCAATGGCCACATGAAGTTAAGCTTGATGGTGTGCCCGTGGTTGTGATTAAGCAGAAAGGTTTTCCTGTGGTCAAATTGACGGCTGGAGAGCATGAGATCACTGGTAATTTTCAATGGGATAGTATTCCTGAGTCCTTAACGATTCCACCCGCAACCGGTTTGGTGAAGATCAAACGCGACGGCGAAGACATTGCTTTTCCCCGTATTAACCAGCAAGGGCAACTCTGGTTAGATAAATCCTTGCAAGAGAAGAGTGTACAGGATTCACTGGATGTACAAATCTACCGCAAGATCAGCGATGGGCATCCCTTGCAGGTAGAAACGCGCCTGATTCTCAATGTCTCCGGTCGATCGCGTGATGTGGTGTTTCCAAAGATTCAACTGGATGATTTTATTCCACTAAGCTTGAAAAGCCGCTTACCCGCTAGAGTCAATCAGCAAGGTGATTTGCAGATACAGGTGCGTCCAGGTAATTGGGAAATCAATCTGACTTCTTATCATCCTGACATCGTCGAGAGCTTATCGCTTACCAGAAATGGAGAGGGGTTGCCGACTCAGGAACTTTGGGTGTTTCAGGCACACCCTGCTTTACGTTTGACGGAGATTAGTGGTGCGCCAGCGGTTGATTCCAGACAAACCCGTCTGCCGCAAGACTGGCATCGTTTTCCCGCGTATCTGGTCGATGTTGGAAAAACGATGCAGATAAAAACATTACAACGGGGAAGCGCGTCACCAGAGCCTAATCGACTCAGCTTGAAGCGACAGATGTGGATGGATTTTGATGGTGAGGGTTTCACGATTAAAGATGCAATTCAGGGCACGATGACTAAGGGGTGGCGTTTGGTTGTCGCGCCTGAAATGGAATTGGGTTCGGTTAGAATTGATAATGAGCCGCAGTTCATTACGGTATTAGACAAGGGTGAAGACAAGGGTATTGAAGTGCGACGCGGACAGATTGCCTTAGAGGCAGCCAGTCGTTATACCGAATCGGTCTCTATGCTTCCGGTAACTGGTTGGCAGCATGATTTTCAGAAGGTTTCTACCAGCTTGTATTTGCCGCCTGGCTGGAAGCTGTTTTCAGCGCATGGGGCGGATAATTTACCCAATACCTGGCTACAAAGTTGGACCTTGCTTGATCTCTTCATGGTGTTGATTATTGCCGTGGCCATTGGTCGTCTATGGGGTTGGAAGTGGGGCGTGTTTGCCTTGGTCACCATGGCTTTGATCTGGCATGAACCGGGGGCACCTAAACTGATTTGGTTGAATCTATTAGCGGCTATTGCCTTATTGCGTGCTTTGCCAGAAGGGCTGATGAAGAAACTGCTTTGGTGGTATCGAAATGCAACCTTATTGGCCTTATTGCTGATCATGATTCCGTTTATTGTGTCCGAAGTCAGAAATGGTCTTTATCCGCAATTGGGATTGTATGCCGATTATGATGCCCCAAGTCGGGGTAGAACGGTCAGTACTATGATGGCAGAGGAGTCATTGGAAATGGCCGATATGGCTTCAAGTCGAATTTCCAAGCCAAATGAATATGATCAGGCGCGAAAGAAAATGACACGCATGGACAAACAACAAAAGCAGGTCAGCAAGAATACCGTCAATCAGATGGTTGATCCCAATGCGAATATTCAAACCGGTCCGGGCTTACCGTCATGGGATTGGCAGCAAGTACATTTTCAGTGGAATAGTCCCGTTGATGAAGCGCAAACCTTGCGTTTGAATTTCATCTCACCAGGCATGAATATGCTGTTGAATTTTCTGCGGGTGATGTTGCTACTGGTGTTGATTGCCCGGCTGTTACGGGGTGTGACGAATAGCATCAAACCTGGAACCTCAGGAAAGCAAGGCGAGACATTGGCCAAAGCAGCATCCATTCTGCTATTGCCGGTACTGATTGGAGCAATGTGGAATCAAGAGGTTTATGCGGAAGACCTTGCGACCCAAAACGTGCCCCCTGTTGCTCAACAAAACGTGTCTGCTGGGCAAGCAGCTAGTCAATCAGGCTTCCCCGATTCAGCGCTATTGAAAACCTTGCAAGAGCGTCTGTTAGTGAAACGTGAATGTTTGCCAGAATGTGCGCAAATTGAATCGATGCAAATGCATATCTCTGAGCAGCAGTTGACCGTGTATTTGAAAGTACATGTGTCAGCTGAGGTGGCGATTCCTCTGCCTGGGCAAAGTGAACAGTGGCGCCCTGACCATGTGTTAATGGCGAATCAGCCGATAGAAACCTTATCCAGAGATGAGCGCGGCAACCTCTGGCTAGGATTGACTGAAGGTATTCATGATGTTGTGATGCAAGGGCGTTTGCCCAAGGTGCCACAATTACAGCTATCACTGCCATTGCTCCCTAAATACGTTTCCTGGCAAGGGACAGGCTGGACGGTCGAAGGTATTCGTGAGAATTATCGTCCATCACAGCAGTTGCAACTGATTCGCACCAAGGATGCAACCTCTGGTCAGGAGCAGGAAGATGGGCTTAGTGACAGTAATATTCTTCCTCCTTTACTGCATGTAGAAAGAACCCTGTTTCTGGGCTTGGACTGGTTGGTTGAAACCAAAGTGATACGCTTGTCACCCGTGGGTAGCCCGATCAGTATGAAAATTCCTCTCCTGGGGAATGAGTCGGTCATGACCAATGCTTTTCCGGTCAAAGATGGCCATGTCGTTATTAATTTTTCCTCAACACAGCGTTCGGTGAATTGGCAATCCCAAATCCCCGTATCTGAGCAATTAGTGCTTGAGGCAGTACATACGCAAGGACTTGTTGAATCCTGGAAGCTTGATATCAGTTCTATCTGGCATGTGACTATCGAAGGTATTTCAACGATTCATCAAGGCGATCAAAATGATATGTGGCTACCGGAATGGCAGCCGTGGCCGGGTGAAAAAGTGACTTTAGCGGTTACTCGACCTGAAGGCATCAAGGGGCGTACCTTGACGATTGATCGCAGTATTTTATCGACCTCAGTGGGTAAGCGTGTGCGGGAAACCACGCTAGCCTTGAATATGCGGAGTAGTCGTGGTGGGCAGCATGCGATCAAACTACCTCCAGATGCTGAACTGATATCTGTCAGCATCAACAATAAAGTCCAGCCAGTGCGCCAACAACAGGGACAGCTAAGTTTGCCGATTGTGCCTGGCCAGCAGCGTATCGAAGTGAAATGGCGAGTGAATAGCCCAATCAGTGCAAAGTTGAATGTCTTGCCAGTCGATGTGGGCGTAGATAATGTGAATAACAGCATTAACCTGAGAATGGGGCGAGATCGTTGGGTTTTATTCGCCAATGGGCCGCAAATGGGGCCAGCGGTCTTGTTCTGGGGTGTGCTCCTGGTTGTTTTGTTAGGAGCCATTATTCTAGGAAGAATCAAAGATAGTCCACTGCGTACCTGGCAATGGTTTTTGCTGGGTGTTGGCCTGAGTTTGGCGACCCCCTTTATGATGATTGTTGTCGTTACCTGGCTCTTGGCAATGAAATATCGCCCTCAGCTACAGCATGTAAAGAGCAAGTGGGTTTTCAATAGCAGTCAGGTCTTATTAGTCCTCTTGACCTTGGTAGCCTTAGGTTCATTACTGATTACGCTACAACAAGGATTACTCGGCTGGCCTGATATGCAGATACGCGGCAACCAGTCGAGTGCATGGGGATTACGCTGGTATCAGGACAGAGCAGAGGCATTATTGCCCCAACCTTGGGTCATTAGTGTTCCTTTGATGGTTTATCGTGTGTTGATGCTGTTATGGGCTCTGTGGTTGGCATTTTCATTGATCAGCTGGTTACGTCAGGGCTGGGAAAACTTCACGATTGGTGGCTTGTGGCGACCAAGAGAAGTCAAGGCAAAAAAGAATGCTGAGTCAGAGGTGGAAGGAAAAGCAGAGGATAGTTAACACTTGTTGTTATCTATTTGCTCAATGAAAAACAGTTATAGAGACTTTGCAGGAGCTTGTAGATAGTCTGAATTGAATGTTTGCATAGCCTTTAGAATCAGGCAATTTTAGGCCTTGGTGTTCTGGTTCATCTGACGATAGAGGCTATACGCCATATAAGCGAGCATTGCTGTTCCAAGCAGCAAGACAAGCCACAGTCCGACTTTACGCCAAGGCGGTGATTGCGTGATGTCGATGCGCTGAGTATTGTGTGTGGTATCTCCCAAGGTAACCAAAGCGGGCTTTTCACCTGATTGTTGTAATGACTGAATTACCCTGCTAATACCACTGTTCTGAGCCTTATTGATAGCGGCATTGCCATAGGCGAGTAGAAATGGTTCCGCACCTTTCGCAAGGTAAATGAGTGTTTGTTGCTGCCATTGCCCTTCAATTGTTGGGAGTTGTGAGGGCGTAAATTGATGATCACCTTCAAGTTCGGCTTTCCAGAAACGCTCTGTACTGTGATGCAATTCGATAGCACTACTGGTATGTAGCGCATGACTAAGTTGCAGTCGATATTGCAGGAAGCGTGTTTGGTAACGCCATTCACTATCTTTAGCAGGGCGTGAATACAGCGTGCCTTTGTAAAGCAGCCCATCTTGCGGGGCTTTGAAACGAAGTTCAGTAAAGGCAATAGCACTGGGTTTTTCAAAGTACCAGGTGCCGGCTTCTACTCGGGGCTTGCCTAGGTCAATAGCTTGTTGAGGCTTGGGGTTTTGCATTTGATAGTGTCCAACAAGTGATTTTAGGTGTACTGCTTGATTCGGTTTCACCCATGTCAGACGCAGATATTTTGCCTTTGTGCAGGGGAGTTTTAC
>CACVAY010000012.1 GCA_902727985.1 uncultured Thiotrichaceae bacterium
TTGGAGTACCTTGATCTGAATAGTGGCTGGGTTTTCGGCTTGTTTCTGAGTGAAGGGATAAAAGCGTAGAGTATGCTGCGATTTTTGGTCTTCGGCATCTTGTGAGGAGAACTGATGCGGAACCGTTTGCCCTTCTGCATTGAAAACACGAATATCGCCAAGATCATTCCGCTCAAGATGTGCCAGTAACGGGGTTGGAATAGTGACTTCACGTAATGAGTTTTTCGTATCAGACAAGCGAGTGTGCCAAGCAAAATGATCCGGGCTCAAAGTAATATCGCTAGCCCATGCGGGAGCAATGCATAGCAAGCACATGAGTTTCAGCAATACCTTAGACATGCGACGTGTCCTGTTCTTCTGGTGTTTGTTCGGTGTTCTCTGGCAAGGGTGCAAAATAGCCGATACTGGTTAGCATCAAGCCTACCACGAGGAAGGAGACGATACGCGCCAAGGTGTCGATCTCTGAGAGGTCGATAAGAAAGAGTTTCGCCACAACCAAAACTAATAATGCACCACCCACAAACCATATTTGACGCCATTGTTTACGGTTGGCAAATATTGTTAAGAGAACGCCCGTTAATGCCCAGAGAATCGACACGCTACTTTGCACGAGTGCAGAATTAAAGAGGGGGCTGGGTGAGTAAGCGATGCCGAAGTGATGATGGGCAAGGCGGAAAATGGTGATATTAAGCCAGGCAAAGGCCAGCAAGCCGGAAATACTGATGATGGCGATCGGCAGTTTTTCATTCAGGGATGGCAATTGCTCATGATCTTGGATACGTTGCCACCAGTAGAAGAGCGTGACGAGAATCAGCCCTAACAGAATGTCCAGTGGATTGAGTAAGGGGAGCCAAGGTAATGGGGCTGCATCCCCTGAACTGCTGAAGGAGAATAAGCCCCACACTAACAAAATCATGCATAAAATACTTGAGCTAATGAGTAAGTAGGCATCTTCATGACTCGAAAACGGCCAGATCTTAGCTTTCAGCATAGTCCAGAGTCCCAGTAAGCTGGGCACAGCGAACCAGGCGAAGAGCCAGTCGTTCGTGATGTTGGCATTATGTCTGATGAGGTGTGTGCCCTCCCAGGTGATTGCTATGATCAGCAATAAAGCGGCTGCAATATGTAGAATCGGCTGATATTTGAGAAGAGCTTTTGAAATATCAAGCTGGCGATAACTCCAGTATAAGGTCGCAAATGCGAATGGCCAAACCAACCACCCTCCGTGGTGGGAAGGAGCATAAGCTTTCTGCGGACTGCCATTAAAATTGCTTAACAACCCAAAGATCATTATTCCCAACAAGCCAATAACAAGATACCAGGCATGTTGCCATTCTGGCTTGCTTCGTTTGACAGTGATAACAAAACCGATACTGACCATCGAGGCTAAAAGAATGCTTGAGGATGTGAGCCATTCGTTGCCAAAGTGACGGAAGACTTGCTGGGTAAAACCATTGAATAGCCAGATTAAACCTGTAATAAGCATGAAGGGGCTTAGTGTTTCCTCCCAAGCTTTGCGCCCGGCAAAAGGCTTATACAAGATAAAGGCCGATAAAATACTGGCAATAGCCATCATGCAGTAACTAATGAATGGGCTATTCGCAAACGGCAGCGCTTCTATGTCGCGATGATGAAAGAGTACGAAAAAGCCTGCTGCCGCATACAGTAACAGGCCGAAGCTTCTGACAGAGAGTCGGTTCTGGCGAGAGCCGAGCCAGATTAGCCCCATGCCTTCAAGTCCCCATGCTGCAGCTGTGTGTGCCGGAGCAAGGGCAAACGGAATGGCAAGTGAGCTGAAAATGATGCCTAATGCCAAGAATGCTTCAGCTAACAAGCGGAGTTTTTCGCCCGCCTTTTTCCATATTCCCCACGCTAAGATGAGATAAAACGTCCCCATTGCCAACGATGAAAATGCTACCCCATATTCTACCTCTTTGATAATGGCGTATTGCATAGCAGAAGCGGCAAGTGGGACGCCGAATAGTAAGGAACCATCAACATACCCTTTGAGCTTGGGTGGCTGGCGTAATGCAAATAGCACAGCAATTGCTACATACAGAATAAAGAAAATAATCAGGAAAGGCTCGGTGGTAGAGAACTTCTCAGGATTGTAGCTAGAGATGCCCCATGCCCCACCGACGACAAAGGTAAAGAGAAACCCCAGTAGATTGAGTGGACGCCATGCTTTGAACCATGCTACCGCTAACAAGGCCACGTTGAGAATAATGTAGTAGGAGAATAGTCCAATGTGATTATTTGAGCCGCTCGAAGTCAGAATCGGTGCGAGAAAGCCTCCAGTAAAGCCCAAGAGGGCCAATGATTGAGCGTTTTGCATGACCGCTAAAGCGGCAGCAAATAAACTGATTAGCAGTAACAGGACGAAAGCGGGTATCGGCTCAAGTAGATGATACAGGCTGAATGCTGCAAAGATAGTGAGATAGAGGATACCAATCGCTGCACCCTGAATAAGCAGGGAGTATGTGGCTTTCTTTTTTCGGATTCGCCAGCCGAAAATGAGCAGTGAAATCGAGCCAATTGCAGTGGCCATTAAGCGATATTCGATTGGAAATAAGCCTTTTTCCGAGACGTAACGGAGTAAGAAGGATACGCCAAAAAATAATAAGATAATGCCAATACGAACGAATAAATTACCACCAGTAAAATAATTTGTGAGGTAAGACAGTGCTTTTTGTATGAATACTGGTTGCTCTTTGTTGATAGCTTGCCAGTCATATGGGGCGCTAGGTGGAGACTTGGTAGCGGCTTCCCGGGGCGTGTTAACGACAGGGCGTGTTGATACTGGAGTTACGCTTGAAACCTTGTTTGCTTGATCCTTGGTGTCTGAGCTTACAGTGAGGGCAGATTCTTTGGTGCTACTGGTTTGTTCAGTGTGACTTGTTGAAGTTTCAAGTGTATTGAGCCGAGAGTTTAAGGTTTGGATATGTTTGTTTAGTGTGCCTATTCGGGCAAAAGCATAGCCAAGAATGCTTGCCAAAAGGATAGGTAACCATTCATGAGAGCGATAGCTAAATCCTGTGATGAGCGATGCAGTCAGAAAAAACAGCCCACTAAAAAGTAATGCCTTCATTATATTCTCGTTGTTATTGAATACGACAATGGTGTCTTGCTGAGAATGAAGTGATGATGAATTTAGCCTACATATCTCTCAGAAAGTCTGCTGAAAACATCATAACCAGAAATGTTCCAAAATACGATTTATGACGTTTATATGGCAGTGCAGAGAATGAGCTTAATCATTTAACTTAAGACGCTGATAATGATATTTAATTAGACCTAGCGTGAGAAACTCGATAATAATGACCACCATCAGATCTAATGGGATTCGTGGGCTTCATTTTCTAACTGTGTAACCCTCATTATGTTAATCCTAGTAGAACGTACCAGTGTCAGGGGCGAAAAATGAACGATTCTCAGTATCTAATTAATGATCAAGCGTTGCCTTTAGGTTATGCGTTTCATGGTTATACGATTACGCAATATATTGGTGAAGATGCCTTTAGCATCAGCTACTTGGCTGTTATGGGGGGTGTTAGTGCTGTCTTGATGGAATATTTCCCTCGATCTATTGTTTGGCGTGGAGAAAATAATGTTGATGTCCTGATAAGAGAGACAGCGGATCAGCGTGAATATGCCCATGGGCTCGCAACTTGTCGTGATGATTTACAAGATTTAGTCCGTTTTCGTCATCCTCATATATTGGAGACACAAGGCTTTTTTGAAGCCAATAATACCATTTATAGAGTCAGTGAAGATCTTGTAGATCAAGAATGGATAAGTTTAGAGCGTTGTCTGATGAGGGATAAGCCGCTTTCAGAAGAGGGCATCATGGCGTTGTATAGGCCTTTATTAGATGCTATTGAGGCTGTTCATGCTATTGGGCATATTCATAGTGACTTAACGCCATCCAGAATTTTGATTCATAAGCAGTCGGGCAAGCCAATGGTGATGGGTTTGGGGGATATGAAATATTTATTCCGACCTTCCTCTCAATTACTTTCCAGACATGTATCTCCCGGTTATTCCCCCTGTGAAAATTACTATTTGAATGAAAGCCAAGGTGTCTGGACGGATATTTATAGCTTAGGTGCAATTCTCTATCGAATATTAACAGGTGATGCCCCCGTGTCTTCTGCGTCGCGTCTTAGCAGTTTGGGAGATCATCAGCTTGATCCTTTGGTCTGGGCATCCAACTACTTTGAGAATAAGGATGATTATTCTGAACAGCTACTGTTAGCGGCGGATCATGCACTTGCATTACAGAAGCAAGATCGACCATCTTCGATTGCAGAATGGCGGAAAGTGTTGGGGATTGTCGTTCCTCAGGTCTCTGAAGAAAAAGTGAGTGTGCGGAATCTGTCGATTGCGGGTATTTCAGATGTCTCTCAGGAATCATCACCCAAGTTGCCAATGGACGCATTAGATTTTACCTCCTCGGTGCAACAGCCTCCTCCCAAAGATGTGTCTTATAAATCTAGAACTTATGCGCCAGTGGCGATATTTAGCGGTTTAATTAGTGCCATGCTTGTGGGGATTTTTGTGTATTTATCTCCAGCTGAGAATGAGATAGAACCTGAGATTGTCCCCGAGTTTGAGATGATTACAGATGAAGGCTATGCATCAGAACCAGAAATTGTCGCTGAAGAAGAGACTGTTGCTGAAATAACGGTATATAGTGAGACAGATTACCTGCCGATAGAGGATGTACCTTTAGCAAATAATGAGCATCCAGATAATACTGATATTCGTCTACCTTTCTCTGAGTTTATTACGGGTGCAACCATAGGTGCTGAGTTTGGCGGTATTGATGCGCTAACCAGGCCTTTAAGTGTAAAAAATTTACTCGACACTATAAACATCGATACCTCAAAAGTTGTTGTGCTGACAACGGAGGAGTTACAGTTATTACCACTTCTATCGTTACCACCACAGCAACAACAAACAGTGAGTGTTAGACAGAGAAGAGTCAACTCTGCAAAGGCCGTTTCACGCAGGGCAAATGTACAACACCGTCCAACGAAAAAAACACGAGAACAGTATCAAAAGGAATGGCTAGCCAAGCAGCAACAACTAAAGAATAAAAATGAGTGGCAGAAGAAAAAGGCGTTGCAGAGAAAGCAGAAAACCCGACAAAATGCTGAACAAATCGAAAGTGAATTGTTGACTGACTCTGATTGGTAAGCAATCACAGGCTATTTGATATTAAGCATTGAACCATTTTGCTTGGGAGTAGTGTAAGTAAATCCAGGCGACTAGCATACAAAGAGTGCCAGTTATGCCATACGAAACCACGATCCATTGTTGCCATGCTGTATCACTGAGTAAATTATTTCCCATCATGAGATTAACAGCCAGCATCGTGCCAAAGAAGCCAAGCAAAATAAGCGTAATAAAGTAATAGGGCTCACTGAGAACACGGCGTAAGAGCATCATCGGAATAATGACAAGGCCCATGATCAAGGATATGCCTGAGAAAGCCATCGCTGCGTAGGCGAATGCAGTGGTTCCAAATTTAGAATACGTGATGCCACCAAGCAATATACCACCAACGATACCAGCACATATAGCAGCTAGTACCCCGTGTATGGCATAACTTGAAATAGTATTACTCTGAAGCATTGAGAGATTTGATGCCTTTGTGCGGAAGGAAAATGCCGCATCCCAACAGGTGTCCGCCACCCAAGCCATGCTGTTGGATTTTTATGGAAGGATCACTTTCAAGGTCAGCGATCATCAGGTGTCTCGTTGGCAAATCGCCTTCAGGAGTTTTAATAGAGTGGCTAATACCACAAATCATTTTGCGCATTTTAATGTTTGTGAGGTCGAATATTTCTTTGTGCATACGCGCTAAAAAGGCATTTTCATCTTCGCCCTCAGGGCTCAAAACGTAGCGAGAGAAAATGACGGAAGCGTTGCTTAATTCACGAGTACGTTCTGTGCCCAGTTTCACCGGACAACCATCGATATCCAGCGTTTGTCCAATGAGTGTTTTTACAGCTTCAGCGCGATGTTGTGGAACACGTAAGTACATACGTGTGCGGCGTGAAGGCCATAACCATTGATTCTCAGTATCTTCAGGTCTTAACCAACCATTACCAGTTTCGGCAACGTGTATTTGATGAGCGCGGAATTTTGGCTCATCTTTTGTCCAAGGTAGCGCATTCTCTATGGCTTGAGAAAGTGCCCAGGCATGATCAATTGGCAGTTTTTTGCTTTTAATGGCGAAACTGATATCAACAACATCATCGGGGACTTCATACGGTAAGCTTTTATCTTCGTCTTCTTCCCAAAACATCTTATCGTGCTCCGGAAAACGTCATTTCTAGCTCATCGTACCAATTTTCAGGACGGTCATTGTAAGCAGGTGGCTCAATATCCAGGCTAAAAAACATTTCACCTGATTCAACGGCTTCTTTCACAATAGTTTGTTTCAGTTCATCAAATGTTGAAATATCGTGACCGTGTTTTAATAATAATTCGCTGAGACTTAGCATGATCTATCTGGATGGCTTATGTGAATGATTATTGTGTGGGCTGTGAGCTTTTTTTCCAAGTGCCAATGTTTCAAGCATGGAAAAAGAATGGTTTATGGGGAGAGGTGTTCGAAAGGGGTGGGGGACGTCACGGCAGTTTGTGTGCCGTGACCGAACTAGTAGACTACGGTTTAAAAATCGCCAGCAGCGCCACGCGTCATGATAGCTAGCATAACCTCTTTAACTTCAATGGCTTCTTTTTTAAGGTCTTCAGGAAGTGGCTTGCCACCATAAATCATCATATCCATGTTTAATGCATAGAGAGATACTTTCCCATCTTTACCTTCAACCATAGAAACGCGGCAAGGTAAGTAAGCGGCAAATGCATCGCTGTAATCAACCATCTTCTTAGCCGTTAATGGATTGCAGAACTGGAAAATCTTAAGTTTACGATGATCTTCGCCTGTCATTGCCGAGATTTGATCAGACAGTGGGAGATCGCCAACGGATTTAATATTCATTTCATTTGCAACAGCTTTCATTGCTTCTTCTGCATCATCTGGGCTAACGCCTTCTTCAAGGTCATATTTCCAAACAGTTGCTTCAGCTGTGTTGCCTGTGTCTTTGAGTTTATTCCACATATCGGTATAAATCTCTTTGGCCTGAGGGTCAAAGGTATCAAACACTTTCATATCAGCCATCATTGAGTCCATATTTTCCATCATCGACTTAACGGTTTCTGGGTCAAGCGCAGCAAATTTATCAATATTTCCCATCATAGATTCAAGAATTATTGGATCAAGCGCAGCAAACTTATCTATGTTTCCCATCATTGATTGAATAGTTTTTGGCTCAAGTGCAGAGAACTTGTCCATGTTAGCCATCATGGCCTCTTTGGTTTCAGGTTGCATATTGTTGAATGCACTCATTTGGGGTGCCATGCTCCCAAATTTTGAATATGCGAAGCCACCACCTACGATAGCTATGATGCCGATAATGGCCAAAATATTACGAATAAAGTTCACTGTATTCCTCCAATTTTTTTGAACTAGTCATCAAGTGTCACAGGGGACACAAATTCCTTAGGTTTAACCGTAAGAATCGAGCATTCTACGTCATCCATCACCTTTTCGACAGTGTTACCAATGAAGAATCCCTTGATACCGGAGTGAGAAAGCATTCCCATGACTAGCAGGTCAACATCATGTTTCTTGGTGTTTTCAGTAATAACAGTAGCGACATCACCGATTTCGAGAATGATGTGTTCGTCATCAATGTCGATTTCATTATCAACTAAACAAGATTTGATGGTTGCAAACTGGGTCGGTTTTTGGCTCTCATTGGGGGGGATCGATAATACAGACAGCTTACTATGATCGGCGGTTGCAATAGCAACAGCGTCGGCAATAATGGCTTCATTGAGGCTTTGGTTATTGATGTCTTCGTGATTGGTGACATCAATGGTTGCCATAACATGTTTGTAAGAACCAGAGTGATCGGGATGGACTGCCCATACTGGACAGGGTGTTTTGCGGAGTAATTGGCGAGCTGTGCTACCAATAAGTTTGTTTTTTAGGGATCCCGAATCACGTTCAGCAATCATCAAAAGGTCATGCTCACCACGTATGACTTGTTTAATAATTTCTAAACTGCTGGTTTTACCTGAAGTGGCAATACATTCTACTTCGATACCTTCATCTCTGACGCAAGCAGCAACGCCCTCTAGCCTTTCTAGGCGCTTGGATAGTTGTAACTCCAAACGTTCTTCTGGTGACATCGCAGAAATTTCCAAGTGCGCATCAGAACGTAAGTTAGGAATAACCGACATAAAGGTGACTTTAGAGCTGTGGAGTTTTGCGAGGTTCATTGCATGGTCGATTTCAGCTTGCTCGGTCTCTTTGAAATCAATGGCAACGAGGATGTTCTTGAAATATTGAATCATGGTATACCCCATTCGGCTAGCGTAATTTATTATAACCACAGAAATTAGCAGCGTGGGGAAAAAATCGTATTTTGTTTTATGTTCCCGCTTCTTGGCAGGATTATTTAAGAGATTTTTTAGGTATCAGTTTGCGCATTGCAGCGTTTATTCGTACTCTAGCATGAGTTATATCAACAATTGAGGCGAATAATGAATCTGGAACAAGCACGTTTTAATATGATTGAGCAACAAGTACGCCCTTGGGATGTACTTGACCCAACCGTTCTAGATGTGATGCGACGGGTGCCGCGTGAGGCATTTGTCGATAGCCAGAAAATAAAATTAGCCTATGCGGATATCGAGCTTCCTATAGGGCATGGCGAGAGCATGATGCACCCTCGTGTTGAGGGACGTATGTTGCAGAGTTTGAACATCACTCCTGATGACCATTGTTTAGAAGTAGGGACAGGGTCTGGGTATATTGCGGCCTGCCTTGGGTATCTTGGAGCACAAGTGCACAGTATTGATATTCACCAAGACTTTATTGAGCTGGCAGAGCAACGGATCAATAAACAGTACCTTGCGAATGTGAAGGTCGAGGTTTGTGATGTTTTTAATGAGCTTGCCGATGATGCACAATATGATGTTATCGCGGTTACCGGTGCGATAGCTGGTTCTACGGAGCAGGTTGAGAAGCATTTAAAACCTAATGGTCGGATGTTTGTAATTACAGGTGTTGCTCCTGTCATGCAAGCAATGCTGATTGTCAGGGGCGAGGAGAATACATTCTCGCGGGCAAGTTTGTTTGAAACAAAGCTTCATTATCTAACGGGTGCAGAGCCTGGCCAGACATTTTCATTGTGATTTTTCGGCATTCTAATTAAATAGCGTCTATATTTGGCAGAATAATCAATTAGTAGTATATTATTTTTTCCTAATATTTCGGCGTAGCCGTTGAGAATTACGTGTATGAAAGTGACAGTAAAACAGATTTCTTTGGGTGCAATTTTGTTGTCTTGTATGGCAAGTGTGTCTGCAGAGAATTTATTACAAGTTTATAAGCACGCTCTTGATGCTGACCCTACCTTGAAAGCTGCTGAAGCTGGTTTTTTGGCCACGATGGAAAACAAGCCACAGGCACTGGCTGGTAAAAAGCCTCAGGTGGGGCTTTCAGGAAGCACGAGTTATAACCTTCGCAATATCGAAAATACAGCGGCCGATGGAAATTTCGATAATTTCAATATCGGGTATGATTTATCTCTAAGCAAGTCGATTTATAGAAAAGACTTGGATGCAGCTGTTGACTCTGCGACTGCCGGTGTTGAGCAATCTCGTTCTTTGCTTGAAGTTGAACGTCAGGGTTTAATTATCCGTGTCGCGGATGCTTATTTTTCCTACCTTACTGCTCTCGATTCACTTGAATTTGCGCGTTCTGAGAAGCAGGCAATCAACCGTCAGCTGGCACAAGTCAAAGCTTTTTTCGAAGCAGGGCGTTCTCCGATTACTGATGTCAAAGAAGCGCAGGCGCGTTATGACACTGCGGTTGCTCAAGAGGTCGCGGCAAATGAGCAACTCGATCTTGCCAATGAGCAGTTAAAAGCTATTACTGGTCGTTATTATAAAAGTCTGGCGCGAGCACCACTGAATACCCCTTTGGCTCCACCTGCACCCAACAAAATTGAGGCGTGGACGAAAATGGCATTGGAAAACAGCTCTGAAATTAGAGCCTTGAAATATGCTGTAGATGTAGCGCAAGCAGAAGTCGATAGACAGCGGGCAGGAAAAAAACCAACCGTTGATCTATTTGCAAAACAAACCGGTAATTTGAATCGGGTTGATATTGATACAGAGCAATTTGATGCGGCAGTTGGCGTGCAATTGAGTGTTCCTCTTTATCAGGGGGGTGCGATCCCTTCGCGTATTCGTCAGGCACGTCATAATTTACATCAAGCGCAACACCAGTTAGAAGCGCGAAAACGTTTGGTGAACCAGCAAGCACGTTCGGCCTATCTTTCAGTGATTTCAGGTATTGCTCAGGTAAAGGCACTTAAGCAAGCGCTTAATTCTTCACAGACAGCTGCTCAAGCCACTCAAGCAGGCTTTGAAGTGGGTACGAGAACGGCCGTTGATGTATTGCTATCGTTACGGGAAACCTTTGGTGCTCAGCGTGACTATTCATCAGCACGTTATGATTATCTGCTTAATCAGTTGCGTTTAAAACAGGCAGTGGGGACATTGTCAAATAAGGATCTACAAGCCGTTGATAAGGTTCTGACTGTAAAAGCGAAGTAATAGGTCGCGAGGCTCAACTTCTCCCTCCATTCTTAAGTGTATAGGCCATTTGTTCAAAGATGGCTGAACGCTTGTTCTATCCCCTGAAAAAGGGGCAGACTCTATTTATACAACCCGGTTTTAGTTGAGCAGATTCAGTAATCGCTGAAGAAAATCGGCGATGAGTTTTCATAAAACAAGCCGATAGAAGAAATCACAGCGGCTAAGAATAAAATGGGCTATGTATTAAGGGTGATGTGAAGGATGGGTTCGACAGAAAGTAGCAGTATGACAAAAGCTACAAGTCGGATTGCAAAGGGAGAAAGTTGTGAAAAAAATAATGTTATTCATTAGCCTGTGTTTCGGTTTGGCTAATGTTTCTGGATTTGCAGACGCAGTACTCTATGAGGTGACGCATATGGCGGATAATGATTCACTGAACATCAGAGTTCAGCCAGGTATTCAACACGAAGTGGCCTTTACGCTCGACCCAAGAGCAGGCAATGTCAAAGTTATTGATTCTAAAAAAATATCAGGAACAACATGGGCGCGTATTGACTGGTATGGTAAAGATGGTTGGGTAAATCAGTATTATTTGCAACAAGCAACCGCTAAAGAGAGAAACGCCTTGTATTGTAATGGCACAGAACCCTTTTGGAGTATTCAGGCAACAGGGGTTAATGTAAAAGTCGATATATTAGGGCAGGATGTTTTTAATGCAGTCGTTGGGTATTGGGGGAAGCCGCATAACTCGGGGTCCTATACAAAAGTCGTTAGTGCCCGAGATGATGCACACTCAGTTGTCCTTATTGCGGAACAATCAATTTGTAATGATGGTATGTCTGAGAAGCTCTATGATCATTCTGTGATTGCGCTGATTGATCATCGAGAGAGTTACTCTGGTTGTTGCGTAATGCGCTAAGGATTAACTTAGCAAGTAAGCTGCTGTTTTAGAGCTTGGGAACCAGATTGCTGATAAAAATGTCAAAATTTGCGGTGTGAACGTTTCCTTCTCGCTGTTTCTCCCCCCACATTGGCTCGGGAAAATAACTATCCGTTTTGAAACGCGCCATGATGTGCCAATGCACATGCGGTAAGTAGTTGGCGAAAGACGCGATATTGATCTTTTCGGGTTTAAAATACGCAATCATTTCTTTTTCAATGATATCGAGTAACCGAAAGATTTCTTGTCGCGTATCAGCATCACAATCAGAAAATTCTTTGTGCGTCTCTTGTGTGAAGATTTTCAACCAGGGAATTTCTGAAGTTTCTACTTCAATATAAACGTGAGCATTCTGGTAAATAGGTTTCATACCCCGATCATAAAGTGTTTATGCCTTACCGAAAATGATTATTCATCAATTTTGACACTGTACTGAATAATGGTCGCTTGTTCTGTTGTAGGGTGTAGTTCCTTGAGCGTCATGCGCAAGGTGTCTCCGTCCTGCTCAGGGTGTTGTTGAATAGAGTAAGTGACTTTTTGAGGAGGTTGATCGTTTATGATGAGAAGAGGTGTTTGTTGCAAATGGGTATACTGAGGAATCTTACTGACAATAGAGAGATTGCGTAATACCTCAGGGAATGTGTTGCTAAGATGAATCTGATATTGAATACAGCCATCAGGAATAGTGATATCGGTGTTGGTGTAATTATTGCTGCATGAGGAATCCGTCATCTGCAGGAGTCTAATCGTTAGTGGTTCAGCTTGGTTTGAATAAGCATTAATCGTACTGCTGAGCAATAAGATGAAAAGTGATGCACGTAACATGTGGCTTCTCCCGATAATAGATACGCAGAACATGTCAGCTTCTTCTGGATTCTTCGATAGGAATAATGACCACTGCCGCGTATTATTTGGCTAAATGATGGGCGTATGAAAAATGCCTGTGAAAAGTGAGAGCCTGTATAACGTTAGGCTCCACTTACTAGCTTCTTCTGGATGAGAGTCTTTATGGAATTTTTACTGTATGCGCTAACAGGTGTTATGGCGGGTTTTTTAGCGGGTTTACTGGGGGTCGGTGGAGGTTTAGTCATCGTACCTGCCTTGTTTGCCATCTACTCAGGTCTTGGCTACGAAAATACTCATTTGATGCATCTCGCATTGGGAACCTCTTTAGCGACGATTATTTTCACCTCCATTTCATCGGTGTGGGCACATCACAAGCGTGGTGCTGTGCAATGGGATGCCGTGATTCGTTTATCCCCAGGCATTGTCATTGGTGCATGGATAGGTGCGTTGATTGCCAAGTATCTGCCTTCAGAAAACTTACAGTGGATTTTCGGTATCTTTGAGTTGTATGTGGCAACACAAATGCTGTTCGCGATTAAGCCTGCGCCTCATCGCTCACTACCTGGAAATGCAGGAATGTTCGCAGCAGGAAGCGGAATCGGTGCAGTCTCATCCATTGTTGGCATTGGTGGTGGCACTCTAACCGTCCCATTTCTAAGCTGGTGCAATATCGTGATGCAAAAAGCGGTAGCAAGCTCGGCAGCATGTGGTTTACCCATAGCAGTAGCTGGAGCCGTTGGCTATGTTGTTGTTGGCTGGGGGGCTGAAGGGTTACCCGCGCAAAGCTTAGGCTATGTCCATCTACCTTCCATGCTGGGTGTAGCAGTGGCGAGCGTTTTGCTTGCTCCGCTTGGCGCAAAGCTTGCACATCAGTTACCCGCACAGACACTAAAACGCGTATTTGCCGTCGTGCTATATCTTATTGCGGGATATATGTTGCTTGGTATGTAGAGGAAGTGACTGGCCTTATTGTTAAGATTTTTTCAAGCAACAAGGGCTTTTGCCTAAATAATGCGTCTCTGTATACTTGCCTGCAATTGTTCAACTATAGATGAGTCATCATGCCCAACATAGATTCCCAGAGTATCGAGACCTGTATCCAATCCATTACACAGCATATTCAGGAAGATGAGGTTAAATCCTTGGTTTCCGCGCTAGAGGCATTACAGCAAGAACCCCAAAATGAGTCCTACTTTGAGCAGTTTTCAGAAGCCTTTAATAATCTTGGAGCAACGCAGGGGGCGGTATTAACCTATGCGCCGTATTTGATGGTCATCATGGCGGATGATCCGTTTGATATGCTTGGAGACGATGATTGAAGGTTTTTTCTTCGCCTTGAGACTTCGGTGTATTGATATCTCATCGCATTTTAAAACCCTGGCTTTCCAAAAATGCTTTCATATGCGGGCGTGATTCTTTACCCAATAACTCCGCCATCTGCTCGCTCCACCCCATTTGTTTGATATTACTACTACGGTTTTTATAGTATTCACGCATCAGATCATCGTATTCGGCAATCGCTTCTTTTTCATCCTTATTCCCATAAGTCTCTTCTTTAAGAACGATATCGACAGGCAGCCGTGGTTTTGTTTCAGGTGATTGATCAGGATACCCTAGACAAAGCCCAAACACGGGGTAAACATGCTCAGGTAATTCGAGCAACTCAGTGTACTCAGCCGGATGGTTACGAATCCCGCCGATATAACAAATGCCTAGCCCTAAAGACTCAGCGGCAACCACAGCAGTTTGTGCCATCAACGCAACATCGGTAGTAGCAATAATGAATTGCTCGGTAAAGCCAGAAAGCATCTCCTTCTCATGCATATCACAACACACCTCGGCACGATGGAGGTCTGCACAGAACATCAAAAATACTGGCGCTGATGTGACATAGGGTTGATTACCCGCAAGTTCCGCCATTTTATTTCGCGTATCTTGATTGCGCACGCGGATCACGGTGCATGCCTGTACAAAATTGGATGATGCTGTACATTGCGCTGCGCTGATAATCGTTTTTACAATATCATCCTCGATGGGGTCAGCTTTAAAGTTACGGATTGAGGTATGAAATTGGAGAAGGCGGATCGTGTCGTTCATGGATATTCCTCTATTTCTTGCTTAGAGGCTAGATACTACACGGATAGAGCCCTGATGATAAACTCGCTATGAAGAACAAGATGGAATGGAATCTTGGGATAAAACAACTGGGCAAGCTGTCAAGTTTTTCGCTTTTGATGAAAGTTTTTTATATTGCTGGCAATGAGCCAAGTATTATTCCATCAGTAGAACGCATTTGCTCGGCTCTCTGGTAGAGTTCTGTTGCCGCTTGAATCGTCGTTTTGAACTTAACATGATGCTCTGCCCCAAAAAGTTGGCTGAAACATGCAGGTAATTAGGAACTTTTAACTTGTATTGTTTGTATTTTGTTCATCTTGTGTTAATAATATTAATCTAGTATCCCCACTTTAAAACGATAATAAAAGAGTCATTTATGCAAATGCTAAAAAGGACGGGCTTAAGTTTGATCATCGCCCTCTCATTAGTCGCTTGTAGCTCGGATAAAAACGACGAGACAATAGGCGCGAAGGATTCCTCCCCGACTTCTGCAAAACAAAATGTTGTTTTTCAAGAATTACTGTCCCACGTCCCCGCGAACACAGCGTACCTGGTCGCAAACGATAAACGTGTACCTGAGAATGTCATGAAGGTGCATGTTGACCGTATGAAAACTTTTTTTACCTCACTTGAGGGGATGCTGAATAGCAAAACTGAAAATGGTGTAGAAAAAGAGCCCCAAGAAAAGTTTGCGTTGGCATTATTCGATGCGCTTGGCAAAGATATTTCGGTTGAAACCTGGAAGAAAAATGGCTTGGTTGCAAATGCACATTCCGTCATTTACGGGCTGGATTTAAAGCCAGTTGCACGGATGGAAATCGCAAGCAAAGATGCATTCAAAGCGATGATTGCTAAAGCTGAAACAGATTCAGGTCACAAGGTGACGTGGGAGAGCTGTGCAGGTGTTGATTGTTTGCAAGTTGGTGAAGAAGCGCAAAAAGTCGTTTTCGCAATCACTGATACGCAATTAATAGTAACGTATCACGATGGCACAAATGTTGAAGCATTGTTTAATCACATTGCTGGCAAAGCGAAGCCTGAAGCAGCATACAAAGTAGCTGATTGGAAAGGTTTTGTAGAGAAGAATAACTACAGTGGCTACGGTGCTGGTTTTGTGAAGATGGCGGATATGCTAAACCAGGTTGAAATATTTGCTAAAGCAGAAGCTAAGAAAACAGGGGGCGATTCTTTCGATGAAGCAGCATTTACCAACTGTTTTGGTGTCGCCAAGAAACATGCCGAGTATGCTCAGGAATTGGTGTTTGGCACTAAAACCATGGATGAGAAGCGTATTGATTATGAAATACTCTTAAAAACCACGCCTGAAGTTAGTGCTGTTTTGAAAGGTTTGCCAAATAATTTGCAAGGTTTCAAATCCACTGCGGATCCTATTTTCAACTTTGGTTTAAATGTTAATTTTGCGAATATGCGTGATGCCTTGTCTCAATATATTAATTTTATTGCGACAACGGGTGAGGAGCAAAAGTGTGCTTCGATTAACCCTGATGAGCTACGTAAGTCTATTGGCGGTTTATCCATGGCAATGGCAATGGGCTTAGGTCAATTCAAGGCCTTCTCTATAGCTATTGATAATGTTGAAATGGATGAATCAACGAGTCAGCCTAAGAAAGTAGAGGCATTTGCAACGGTGATGGCGGATGACCCAATGGCTTTATTGCAGATGCTAGCAATGGTAAACCCTATTTTCGCAACATTAGAAGTGCCTGCTGATGGTTCGGTTGTTCCATTACCTGAAGGTTTGTTGCCACCGAATCCTGTTGTTCCAACTTTGTCATTGTCACGTAAAGATCAATCATTGAATATCCTAGTGGGTAATGATAAGCCGGCCTTGCAAGATGTTGAGCTAGCTACGTCAACTTTCTTATGGGGTAAAATGGACAATAAGCGTTACTACGGTCTTCTAGGTGGGGTGATGGGGAATATACCTCAAGGTGCTCAGGCTGCTGATGCTGAAACACAGGAGGCACTCAAGTTCATGCAATCCATGGGCGATATTACTGGAAAATCTAGCTATCAGATGGGTGCTGATGATCGCGGCTTGTTAATTAATTATCAAATTAATTACTAAGTTCTAAAACGAAACTGCCATCTCTTCAGATGGTGGTTTTGCAAGCCTCATATTTCATTATGCGATGAGCTTATTGAATGAAAGTATAGACTTCCTCTTTTTTTAGCCTACATCTTT
The DNA here is from genome assembly GCA_902727985.1 of uncultured Thiotrichaceae bacterium. Taxonomy (GTDB): domain Bacteria; phylum Pseudomonadota; class Gammaproteobacteria; order Thiotrichales; family Thiotrichaceae; genus HyVt-477. Next base: position 16,794 of record CACVAY010000012.1, read on the forward strand.
ACTGTGTTGGCTAGCTGTATATTAAAAGAATATTCTCCTAAGAGTATTCTGAGGGATACTCTTAGGAACTTAAGTTTTAGAAGTCGCCAGTTGCGCCTGCAACCATGATTTCTAGTAACGCAGAGTTTACACGAATCGCTGTATCAACCACTTTAGTGTCTAGAAGTTCGCTGTTGATTAACATATCGAGGTTAAGCATCATTAACCAAGTCTTATTGTCTTTGTCTTCGACAACAGAGATGCGGCAAGGCATGTAGCTTGCAAAGATTGGGTTATTGATAATCATCTCACGTGCATCCATAGGATCACAGAATTGCATGATTGACAGGAAAGGGGTCTCTACGCCACGCGCTTCAAGTTCTTTAGAAACATGCTGTTGACCAACCACTTTGAAGTTGATTTCAGTCGCTTTAGATAGCATGGCCTGAATCGCATCTTCCGGCGTTACACCTTCTTCGAGCTGCATTTGTGCAACAGTCTGAGTGATATCTTGCACTTGTAGTCCGGGGTTCTTCTTTACAGGAGCTTTTGCAGGCGCGCTGTTTGCTGAAGCTGCCGCTATGACTGGTGCTGGTGCTGCTGGAACCGCTCTCTTTGCTACAACATCAGGTACTTTAATTTTAGTTGCACCAGTTGTATCAAATTTCTTGTTATCCAGAGTTGCAATGTAAGCTGTTATATTCGTGAGATCTTTGTCAGTCAGGTCATCGAATGTTTCGTCTTCAATGTCATTATCATGATGTCTGAGTTTACTCTGGAACATTTTGAATGACTGGAATAGATATTCGTGATGCTGTCCTGCTAGAGGTGGAGCTCCTTTTTTAGGTTTACCAAATCCATCTCTACCATGGCACGATTTACAGTCACCTTTAAAAGTATCTTTACCTTCTTCTGGGTCGCCCGTTGGTTGAATGATATCAAATGCAGGGTCTTTTTTTATTTCAATGGCGGATAGATAAGCTGATACATCCTCAATATCTTTGTCAGATATGGTGTCTAGAGCTGCCGTTTTCATCATCATGTAGTTTTGACGCTTGCCGCTTCGATAATCCTCTAGTGCTTTAATGAGGTATTCTTTAGGAAGGCCCGCAAGACGCGGTGAGAGTTTTCCTGATGCGCCTTGACCATGGGTACCATGACACAATGCACAATTTTTATTGAGTGATTTACCATTTGCAAGGTCTGCGGCCTGGGATATGCCCGGTAGCATTATAAAGGGCAATAAGAGCGTTATGAGTGATTTTTTCATGTATCCTCCTCAGGAAAGAATTATTGTATTAAATTTGGTTTTCTAAATAGGCTAGTAATGCATCCCAAGCATAGCCTATGATGATTAGGGTGGAAAATATCAGGTTCAATCGTAAGATGACTTGATCTGTGTTGATTTATCTCAAGCTATTTTGATTATTTATGTGTTTCATAAATAAATCATGTGAAAATTAAAAATAATGTATTCGTTATGCGTGATTTTTTGGCAATCGACAGTTGTCTACTTATAGCACCCCAATCTGTGTTCGATGGCTATCAGCATTGTTGCGATGGAATAATCACTTTATGGTAAGTAAAAACCAACAACTAGAACACCATATGCATCAAGAAAATGAGGATAAATTTCCGCTTACTTTTCTTGCCCACAATATCGATGTTACCAGAAATATTGGTGGATTATTCCGTATTGCGGACGCTTTGGGTGTCGAGAAAATTTATCTAACGGGAAGTTCCTTCACCCCAGAAAACCCAAAGGTTAAGAAATCTTCTCGTTCAACCATCAAGTATGTTTCATTTGAGTATGCCGAAGGCCCGCTCCCAATCATTGCCCACTTGCAAAAAGAAGGCTACACCATCGTAAGTCTTGAAATTACGAGTAAAAGTATCCCACTCAGTGCATTGTGTTTAGATAAGGCTGAAAACGTTTGTTTGATCCTCGGTTCAGAAAATGAAGGGGTGTCACAAGTTTTGTTAGATGCCTCTGATATCACTGTGCATATTCCAATGTCTGGCGTTAACTCATCCATGAATGTTGTTACCGCTTGTGCTATCGCTAGTTATGAAATCACTAAACAGCTTGAAGTTGGTCGCAACGCTTAACTTCTCTATCTTCGCAACATCTATTTTTTTGAGAGCATCCGTCTGGAGGAAGATGTTTGTTTAGTTTTGCTTGGATTGGATTGATCGACTGGTTTTATTACGTGGATTTAGATTCCTTAAGAACTAGTCGCTGAAAGGTCTCGAATAGATTATTATTGCGATTTAGAATTTTCGATTCAATATTGGATTTGTCCCTCTATGTTAATCCTTCTCGGCAGCGATGCACTCTCTTCATTTCGCAAACAAAAATTACTTCATTCACTGAAGGAACTTGCTCCCTCCATTACAGATGTAACGGCGTCATATCAGCATTTCGTTAACGTTACGGCTGATCTGGATGACAAGGAGCAACAAGCCTTAGAACAACTGCTTGATTATGGTGAACATAAGGGCGTGGATATTGGAGATGGGCTGCTACTTGTCGTGACGCCACGACCAGGTACTATTTCTCCTTGGTCGAGTAAAGCGACCGATATCATTCACAATGCAGGATTACTAAAAATTGAACGGGCAGAGCGTGGAGTAGCCTTCAGTATTCATAGTGATAGTTCGCTAACAGCTGAACAGCGTGCAAGTGTAGCGCCGTTACTACATGATCGCATGATGGAGGTCGTCTGGAATAACTTGAATGATGTAGAAGCATTGTTTGCCGAAACATCAGCAGCACCCCTAAACCGTATTGATACTGATAATGACCCTGTTGCTGCTTTGCAACAGGCAAATGTCTCACTAGGCTTGGCATTATCGGAAGATGAGATTGAGTATTTGGTCGAAAGCTACCAGCAGCTGGGGCGTCATCCGACTGATGTTGAGCTGATGATGTTTGCACAAGCTAATTCCGAGCATTGTCGTCATAAAATTTTTAATGCTGATTGGGTGATTGATGGTGAAGCAAAAGAAAAAACACTATTTGGAATGATTCGAAATACATTTCATCATTCGCCTGATGGAATTTTATCCGCTTACAGTGATAATTCCGCTGTTATGGCTGGGTCTGATAGCACGTTATTCCGTCCAGATAATGCAACGGGAGAATATGCAACGAAGGCTGAACCTGTGCATATTTTGATGAAAGTGGAGACGCATAATCATCCAACTGCTATTTCGCCTTTCCCTGGTGCAGCAACGGGGTCGGGGGGGGAAATTCGTGATGAAGGCGCAACAGGGAATGGTTCGAAACCTAAAGCTGGATTAAGTGGCTTCTCTGTTTCAAATTTGAATATCCCTGGTTATGGCATGCCGTGGGAAAATGATTACGGTAAACCTGATCGTATCGTAACAGCTAGAGAGATTATGCTGGATGGGCCGATTGGCTCTGCGGCATTCAATAATGAATTTGGCCGTCCTAATATTTGCGGTTACTTTCGTACCTATGAGGCTGAAGTACCGGGGCCTAGTGGCACCGAACTTCGTGGTTATCATAAGCCGATTATGCTCGCAGGTGGTGTAGGCAATATTCGTGAAGGGAATGTGCAGAAACAGGATATTCCTCCTGGTACTCCGATTATTGTTTTAGGCGGTCCAGCCATGTTAATTGGTTTGGGTGGAGGTGCAGCCTCTTCCATGACTAGCGGAAGTAGTTGTGAAAATCTTGATTTTGCTTCGGTACAGCGTGGAAATCCAGAGATGGAACGACGTTGTCAGGAGGTGATCGATCGTTGTGTGGCGATGGGCGATGAAAGTCCTATCTTGTCTATTCACGATATTGGCGCTGGTGGCTTATCAAATGCAGTGCCTGAAATCATTAATGATGCAGGTCGCGGTGGTCGTATTCAATTACGCAATGTCCCGAATGATGAGCCGGGTATGTCACCCATGGAGATTTGGTGTAACGAAGCGCAAGAGCGTTATGTGTTAGCTATTGATCATGAGCGCCTAGAGCAATTTGAAGCATTGTGCGAGCGTGAACGTGCTATTTATGCCGTGTTAGGTGAGGCCACAGAAGAACAAGAACTGATTGTGTCAGATAGCATCTTTGACAATGATCCCGTGAATTTGCCGATGGAAGTGTTGTTCGGTAAGCCTCCTAAAATGACGCGTGATGTTCATCATCGTCCATTCCAAAAGCCAGAAGTGGAGCTTGAAGACATTGAACTCGCGGATGCCATTGAGCGAGTGTTACGCCTACCTGCGGTTGCATCAAAATCTTTCTTAATCACCATTGGTGATCGTACGGTAACGGGTATGGTCACGCGTGATCAGATGGTTGGTCCGTGGCAAGTGCCGGTAGCTGATGTGGCAGTAACCTGTGCTGATTATCAGGGGTATGTTGGTGAGGCCATGTCGGTTGGTGAACGTACCCCGTTAGCATTGGTGAATGCCCCTGCATCGGGTCGTATGGCGATTGGTGAGGCATTAACCAATATTGCAGCCGCATCAATTAATGATCTCTCAGATATGGTTTTGTCGGCAAACTGGATGGCCGCAGCCGGTCATGATGGTGAAGATGCCTTGCTCTTTGAAACGGTAAAAGCCGTTGGCGAAGAAATGTGTCCAGAGTTGGGTATTGCGATTCCGGTTGGTAAGGATTCTTTGTCGATGAAGACCGTTTGGGATCATCAAGGCAAACACCGAGAAATGACGGCGCCCTTATCATTAATCATCTCTGCATTTGCGAGAGTGCATGATGTTCGCAGCACATTGACGCCTCAATTGATTACTGATCAAGGTGACTCAGATTTAATTCTGATTGATCTTGGAAAAGGCATGAACCGCCTAGCGGCTTCTGCACTGACTCAGGTGTATTCTCAGGTCGGTCATCATTGCCCTGATATCAAGGATGTTCACTTGCTGAAATCATTCTTTAAGGCTATTCAGGCTCTGAAGAAAGATAATTTATTGATGGCATACCACGATCGTTCAGATGGTGGTTTGATGGCAACGCTCTGTGAAATGGCTTTTGCAGGGCATACTGGCATCAAAGTTAAGCTGGATGATTTGGGTGAAGAAATCTTTGCTGCTTTATTTAATGAAGAACTGGGAGCAGTGGTACAAGTACATCACAGTGATACAGAAGACGTATTGTCATTATTACGTGAAGCAGGTTTAGGGCATTACACGCATGTGATTGGTGAGCTATCGAAAGATGACACCATTCAGTTCTCATGGGCTGGTGAAGTTGTTTATACAGAGCAACGAAAACAGTTACAGGCTTACTGGAGTGAAACCAGTTATCAGATGCAGGCTTTGCGTGATAATGCGGATTGTGCAGAGCAAGAGTTCTCTATTGTTGCGGATGCAGAGGATCCAGGTTTACCAGTACGTTTGAGCTTTGACCCAGAGCAAGACGTAACAGCTCCGTATCTGCATTTAGAAAAGCCGAGAGTGGCGATCTTGCGTGAACAAGGTGTAAACGGTCAGCAAGAAATGGCTGCAGCTTTTGATAGAGCAGGGTTTACCGCAGTCGATGTGCATATGACTGATATAATTGGCGGGCAACGCGATCTTCAGGAGTTCTCTGGTCTTGTAGCCTGTGGTGGTTTCTCTTATGGAGATGTATTAGGTGCTGGCGGCGGTTGGGCAAAATCTATTTTGCTAAATTCACAGGCCAAAGATGCCTTTAGTGATTTCTTTGCAAGAGAAGAGGTTTTTGGTCTAGGTGTTTGTAATGGTTGCCAGATGTTCTCTCAGTTGAATGAAATTATTCCGGGAACCGAACATTGGCCACGTTTCCATCGAAATATCTCTGAGCAATTTGAGGCAAGATATGCGGCTGTAGAAATTGCAGAATCGCCCTCAGTTCTATTGAAAGGTATGGAGGGTTCTCGATTACCTATTGCTGTGGCACATGGTGAAGGTCGAGCTGTCTTCGGTAATGCTTCAGCAGAGGAGGTAGCTTCATCTGGGTTGGTTAGTTTGCGCTATATTGATAATTACGGGAATGTCACAGAACGTTATCCACAAAATCCGAATGGCTCACAAGATGGGATTACGGGTTTAACGACAGCAGATGGTCGTTTCACAGTTATGATGCCGCATCCAGAGCGTTTGTTCCGTAGTGTACAGTACTCGTGGGGTGACTCATCATGGGGTGAAGAAGGGCCATGGTTGCGTATGTTTAGAAATGCGCGAGTCTTTGTAGATTAGTACTTTTATGATAAAGCCTTGTTTACAAGTAACAGGGCTTTTTAGGATGTGAAAAGCGTTTTAGTGCGCTGTGTGTAAAGCTAATTCATCAAGAATCGAGTTAACGAGGGAACGGCCTTGTTCGGCCATTCCTCGGCAAAGAATATCAGGATCTCGTTCACCATCGACTAAGCGCTTCATGATTCCCCCCATGCGACTCATATCTCCGCCTGCTTGGCTCATTTGCTCGGACATATTCGCAAGAATACTGAGTGCTTGAGCGTTGCCGGTTGCCGCGTCATGGATCATTTTAGCCAGTCCTGGTGCTGCCATTGTTGGATCACCCCGTTGTTCCTCTTTTGGAGGAAGAGTAGCGGGGTTGATGATGCCATCAATGATTGCTTGAACGATTGCCTTATCTTCTTCGTCTAGGCTTAAGAATACTTGTATATTTCTTTCGCCTGAGATTACTTTCCTAATAGCTTCAACGAGCTGAGTCCATCCATTGTCGGAGCTCAGTTTTAAAACATCGTCAAGTGGCTTAGATAAATCAGGGTTGTGAATACTATCTACAACGAGATGAATCAAGCTTGCATGAATTTGGATGATTTGTTGTTGGCGATTAGGGAGGTTGTTCATCGTTATTACATTAGTCCGTGACGTTTTAGTTTTGAACGTAATGTAGCACGATTGATGCCTAAACAAATAGCAGCACGCGACTGGTTGCCATGGGTGCGTTCCATCATCACTTCTAGCAGGGGTTTTTCGACCTGATCAATGATTTGTCGGTAAAGGTTTGTTGCATCTTCATCACCTAAGCTATTCAAATGAGAGCGGGTGATTTCTGTTACGGTTTCAGATAACGCCGTTGCCTGGCTATCAGAAATTTTTGTGGGTTTGTTCATTGGGTTGATACCTTTCTTTATTGGGGGGATAGCAACACATCTTCCAAAAGTTGTATTTGCTGTGAAGAAATTTGGGAGACCAACAATGCTTTTTTAGCGTGATTGTTGGAAATATTAAGTTTTTCGAGATACCAGTTGATGTGCTTTCTAGCAATTCGAGTCCCCGTCTTCTCTCCGAAGAACTCGTGGGTATGTCGTATATGATTCAGGATAGTTTCGATTTTCGTTGCATGTGATATTTCTTGGGGAGCAGGTGATTTATCGATGTTTGTTGTCAGGTATTGGGTAAATAACCAAGGGGCTCCCTGGGCTGCTCGACCAATCATAGCGGCATCTGCTCCTGAATAATTAAGAGCAAAATCAATATCGTGCTTGGTGAGTAAGTCGCCATTTACTATTACAGGGATCGATATGCTTTCTTTAACACGGCGCACGGTCTCTATCTCTGCATAGCCTTTGTATGCATCTGCTCTTGTCCTGCCGTGAATCGTCAGTGCGCTTATGTTGTTGTCTTCAGCAATACGAGCGATGTCGAGTGCATTACGATGTTGACGAGACCAACCAGTGCGCATTTTTAAAGTAACGGGTACGGCAACAGACTGTGTGACGGCTTTAAGAATAGCTTTAACTGCTTCGGGGTCTTGCATCAAGGCCGAGCCAGCAGACTTTTTACATACCTTTTTAGCAGGACAACCTAGGTTTATGTCTATAATTTGCGCACCTTTCTGAACACTAAAGCTTGCTGCATTTGCCATTTGCTCCGGGTCAGTACCAGCGATTTGGGTGCAGCGAGGTTCACTCTCGTCTGGTTGTGGTAAGCGAGTTCTGGATTTGGGTGTATCCCATAAGTTAATGTCCGACGTTAGCATCTCGGAAGTTGCTAAACCTGCACCAAATTCTTTGCATATTTTACGAAATGGCAGGTCGGTAATACCAGCCATAGGAGCTAGTAGTAATTTGCTTTTGAGTGTGTGTGGCCCTATTTGCAACATAATAAGTCCATTTATAGGAATCGAAACTGGAAGCGTATAGCTTCACTGCCTGGATCCGCGATCTTCATACGAAAGGTTAGGGTTTCACCAGGGAGGAAAAATTCCTGACCCGCGTTTTTTTTAGTATAAGATTCTGGTCTAAATCTCTGTAAAGCGACGGTTTCTTCTTCCTTATTTATAAAACTCACCTCAATTAAAGGGTAAGGTTGTTTGTGTTTTGATTGATTCTTTAAAGAGGCACTGACAATTAATGAGTTTGGGTCGTTGGGATGTCCATAGACATTTTTACTCAAAATCTCAATTTGGTTTACTTTACGTTGTGGTGTTATTTCACACTCTGTTATTTCGCAAAAGCTTCTTGTCAATGACGCTGTTATTGGTTGATGGGCAAACCAGTTTCTATAGGTATACAGAACTTGCAACAGCAACAATATTGCTAGTAATGCAACAGCTAGTGATATCCATAGAGGAGTGGCAAAAAAAGGTCTTGTACTCTTATGCTTAATGGTCTCGTTATGTCGTCTATTCGCGAAAGCTTCACTTTTTTGTGTGCCACTCATTTTGTCTCCTTGGTTTTCACCTGGGAGAGTGTTGGATAATGTTTCCATTGCATCAAACGTATTTGCGCATTCGCCACAGCGCAGCTTTCCTTGAGCGGTGGTTATTTCTTTCATCGTGACGCGAAAGACTGCTTTGCAATGGGTACATTGAGTAAACATAAATTTATGAATTGCTAATAAAAACGCACATTAAGTGTTGCGGTTTACATACAGATGAATCTTGTGGTGAGTTCATCTGATGTGAATAATTTTCTCACATCATAATAACAATTCTTGATAAATAAGCGGCCTCCACTGATCAGCAAAAGAAAACTGTTGATCCATAAACAATCAAAATGTACGGAGATTGAGCACAATTTAAGAGGCGGGTGTTTGAAAAGGCGATAAAAGTACGGGGTGCACGAGGAGACGATGTGAGTCTGTAGGTTTGTTGATATTTATGCTGGGTGTGGGTAGTTGTATTGATTACTGGGTGCGGCGGACTCCCTGTACGCATGACCAGTCATCTTTTCTTGAAATTTGTAGGTTTTCATAAAAGGGTTCGTAGGAAGAAAGGATGTTGTCTTCTTGATTATGTAGAATGCCTGATAGTACCAGGTAGCCTTGAGGCTTTGTCAATGCTGCAAATTCTAGGGCTAGTTCAGTTAGTGGCCCGGATAGAATATTAGCGATCATTAAGTCAACAGGAGTGCGATCCATAGCTTCTGGGAAGCTGGTGAAGATGGTTTCAGCAGGTATGTCGTTAGCTTTAACGTTGGATTGTGTTGCGATGAGTGCTTGCTCGTCAATATCTGTAGCAACAATTGATGTCGCTCCTAGTTTAACCGCTGCGATAGCGAGTACGCCAGACCCGCAGCCGTAATCAATAGCTGTTAGGTTTTTGGGTGGGTTAGCATCAAGCCACTCAAGGCATAGAGCAGTTGTTGGGTGTGTGCCTGTGCCGAACGCGAGTCCAGGGTCTAATAAAATCTTGGTGTCGGTATTGTCGGGAACTTGATGATTGCTGGGGTAAATCCACAAGGACTTGCCAAATTGCATGGGGTGGTAGTTTTCCATCCAGCTACGCTCCCAAGTTTGATCCGCTAAGTCTTCAATGGAAATGTTTGAACAAGCAAGGTTTGCTTTTTTAATATCACTAACAATCGCATTGATGTTGACGTCTTCTTCAAAAAGAGCAGTTAGGATGATTTCATCCCAGAGCGGTGTTTCTCCGGGTAGAGGTTCAAGGACGGGCTTGTCCTCTGCGTCCTGATAGGTCACTGAGAGGCAGCCATGCTTTTCTTCCAGTAAGTGGCTAATGTCATCCACAATGGATTTTGTGGTATGACACTTGAGTTGTTTCCAAGGCATTAGGTGTTTTCTAGCATGTGTTCAAGATGATGGATGTTAGGGCCACCCGCACGAAAATCTTCATCTTCTAATATCTCAAGATGTAGGGGTATGTTGGTGTTGATGCCTTCGATGACTAACTCTTTGAGTGCTCCCTTCATGCGTTCAATCGCTGTTTCTCGTGTGTCGCCCGTCGTAATGAGTTTGCCAATCATGGAGTCATAATAGGGGGGTACGGTGTAATTACTGTAGATGTGTGAATCTAGACGTACACCAAATCCACCTGGTGGGTGAAAGAGTGTGATTTTGCCCGGAGAGGGAAGGAAGGTTTTAGGGTGTTCAGCATTGATTCGGCATTCGATAGAATGTCCGCGTGGTTTGATTTTTTCTGGTAGATCCAGCTTTTCGCCAGAGGCAATCAGTAGCTGTTGTTTGACCAAGTCGATGCCCGTAATTTGTTCGGTAACCGTGTGTTCAACTTGTAAGCGTGTATTCATTTCGATGAAATAGAACTCGTCGTTTTCATACAAAAATTCAAATGTTCCCGCGCCGTGGTAATCAATCTGAATACAGGCTTCGACTAGTCGCGCACCGAGTTTCTCACGCGCTTCTTCTGAGAGGCCAGGAGCGGGTGCTTCTTCAACAACCTTCTGATGGCGGCGTTGCATTGAGCAGTCGCGTTCACAGAGATGCCTGGCGTTGCCGTGTTTATCAGACAGTACTTGGAATTCAATATGACGAGGATCCTGTAAAAATTTCTCCATATAAAGCACATCATTACCAAAGGCTGCTTTTGCCTCTGTTTTTGTTAGCTCGATAGATTCTATTAAAGAACCTTCTTCATAAATAACGCGCATACCACGCCCACCGCCGCCGCCAGTGGCTTTAACAATAACGGGGTAGCCAATTTCACGAGCCATGGCTTTACAGTCGTCTTCGTTGTCTGGCGTGGCGCCTTCTGAGCCTGGTACGCAAGGTACTTTGGCTTTGAGCATGGCTTCTTTTGCAGAAATCTTGTCACCCATGAGGCGAATCGTTTCGGCTTTTGGGCCAATGAAGATAAAACCACTGGATACTACGCGTTCTGCAAAATCCGCATTCTCTGAGAGGAAGCCATAACCAGGATGGATGGCATCCGCGTTGGTTAATTCGGCTGCACTGATAATAGCGGGTACATTTAAGTAACTTTCTAATGAAGAAGGGGGGCCAATACAGACGGACTCATCGGCTAAGCGGACGTGTTTGAGGTCTCGGTCAGCAGTTGAATGGACAGCAACGGTTTTGATACCGAGTTCTCGACAGCCTCTAAGAATACGAAGCGCAATTTCGCCACGGTTGGCGATTAAGACTTTTTTTATCATAGTGTGATTCCGGTAGCTGCTTTAGTCGATAATAATCAGAGGTTGTCCGAATTCTACAGGCTGTTCATTTTCGGCAAGAATAGCTTTAATCGTGCCGCTTGTTTCTGCTTCAATCTGGTTAAGCATTTTCATTGCTTCGATAATGCATAGCGTGTCTCCTGCTTTAACATTTTGTCCTATTTCAACAAATGGTTTAGCAGTAGGGGACGACGAGCGATAGAAGGTGCCAACCATAGGTGATGATGTAACATGACCCTCTGGCATGTCGCTTTCAGCTGATGTTTCTTCAGCAGGCGTTGGGGTTGCTAAAAGAGCTGGCGCTGCTGGAGTCGCGAATTCAACAGGAGCGGCAGGTGCTGTCCCAGAATTGCGAGAAATACGTACGGACTCTTCACCTTCTTTAATTTCGATTTCAGCGATGTTGCTGTTCTCAATTAAGTCGATCAGTTTTTTTATTTTCCTAACGTCCATTATTTTTATCCTATTTGTTATCAAGCTGCGCCATGGCTGCCTGGAGTGCAAGTTGGTAACCCTGTGAGCCAAGCCCTAGAATCACGCCGTTTGCAATATCCGATAGATAAGAGTGGTGCCTAAAAGATTCTCTTTGATGAATATTGGAAAGGTGGATTTCGATAAAGGGGGTGCCAGTGCCAAGAAAGGCATCACGAATAGCAATGCTGGTATGCGTGTATGCGCCAGGGTTAATGATAATAAATTCTACGGCTTGTAGTTGAGCTGCGTGTATTGCATTGATCAGCTCATGTTCGGCATTACTTTGAAAGTGGGTGAGCTGATGATTGTTTTGTTGAGCGAGTGTTTCTAAGTGTTGAGTAATATCGGCCAGTGTTTCATTGCCGTACACATCAGGTTCTCTAGTGCCCAATAAGTTTAGGTTCGGACCATTCAGAAGTAGAATGTTTGCCATGAGAGTCCCTAGTGTTTAAATCCAGTCATTTCGCAACAAATCGCGCATGTTTAAGTCAGTTCGTGAATTCTACACAGGATTTTGGTGCATAGCTAGCCATTCATAAGGTGTTTCTGGAATTAGTGTTGTTGCCTGATGAAAAGAAGGGTAACAATAAAGGTATTGCTCTAAACCTGAATTGTATTTATCAACTTTGCCTGTAAAGGTTTGCGTATCTTACATTATCAGGCTCAGAACAGGTAGCTATTGTCCGTATTCAACATGGATAGCAGCCGAAAAATTTTGATAAGTATAAAAAAAGCCCATCATGGTGGATGGGCTTTATGGAGCATCGAAATTTGGTGGTCAATTCCAATTCAATTGGCTTTTTATTGCATGAGACCCAGTTTCCGCATTGTTGTACGATTTAGATCGCCGATTGCAAGGCCATTCGCTTTTTGGAAGGCATGTAGTGCTGCAGCGGTTCTAGAGCCCATCACACCGTCAACGTTACCTGGGTTGAAGCCTTTTGCCTTAAGAGACTTCTGAATGCCCATAACTAACGTGCTGCTTGCATTCTTTTTTGATGGAATCGTAGGAAGATGGCGACGTTGTTGGTAAGGTTTAGAGGGAGGTAAAGATCTCTTTGGTGGAACAGCATTGGCTACCGTTTGCTGAGGCTTTTGTGTTGGCATGACGGCTTCTACCTTAGGGGCGTTACAGGCTTTACAGGCTTTATCAGCATCCACATCTGCAACCTGCTGGCTTGATGATGCTTGTTGGCTTGTGGCTACTTGTGATGAACCATCATCTGCGACTTGTTGTTGGCTACAACCGGCAAGTGTTAAGAAGAGTGCGCTAAGGATTGATGCGATTTTAAGGTGTTTCATGATACTTCCTTTTTATCTGAGTGGTTTAATGTTGTAATGGCTGGGTTTTAAAATGTTTGCATGAAACAGATAAAAACAGACGTGTTTGAAATGTATGGATGTTTTCAATAAATGTCTTTGCCAGTGTTTATGTGGCACTGAGTTTTTAATAGAAAACGCTTGTTGTATTTTTACGTCGCTGTTTCGTGTAAGTATCCTGTTCATAAAAAGCTTCTAGAATGGCGAAACAGTTTTCGGCATTGTCGTAGAATCTTTCTAAAATGTTCCACAGTGTTGGAACCTTAAGACATAAACCCGGTTTAAATTTTGAGGTTTTCCTGTAAGTGCTTAAAGTATGAGTATATTTCTCATGTCGTTAATATGCAACTATACACAAGTATAGGAAATAGAATGTACCTTCTCCGTGCAAACTTTAAACTAAATATATATTGTCGTTGATAAATACCTGACTAATGAACATTCGACTTAACGATTTGGCAAAACATCTACAGGGTGATATTCAGTCTGTGTATTTCCTGGTTGGTGATGAGCCATTCCAAATGATGCAGGCCAAGGATCTGATTTTAGCAAAAATGCAGGCGCATGGGTTTGTAGAGCGTGATGTTTATCAGTTGGATGGAAGCTCCGATTGGTCGGAGCTAACAGTTGCGGCACAGGAGTTGTCGCTATTTGCGCAGCAAAAGGTGATTGATGTACGTATGACGTCAACCACACCTGGGCGTAAGGGAAGTGCTGCTATTCGCGAATACTTAAAACATTTGCCTGAAGACAAAGTGTTGATCTTGCAAATGCCACGATTAGACAAGAAATCAAAAAATGCAGCGTGGGTGAAAGCGCTGGAAAAGCAGGCAAGTATGATCCAAATATGGGATTTGTCTGCCGCGCAAACACTTTCTTGGGCATCTCAGCAATTACGTCATGTTGGTTTGAGGCCATCAGAAGCTGCTGTGCAATTGCTCACCGAGCGAGTTGAAGGGAATTTGCTGGCAGCCCACCAAGAGATCCAAAAATTAGTCTTGTTATTTGGCGATAATGCGGAGATTACTGAGGAGCATGTGATGCAAAGCGTTGTTGATAGCTCCCGTTTTTCTGTATTCGATTTATCTGATGCGGTCTTGTTGGGGGATTTAAAGCGTATCAACCATATATTACTGATATTGCGTGAAGAGGGTGTGGCATTCCAACTGGTGTTGTGGTCATTAAGTAAGTTATCGCGACAGCTTTATGAAATTTGCCAAAAGATGTTACAAGGGATTCCTGCTAATCAGGCCATTGGCTATGTGATGCCGCAAAAGAAAGGTATGTATCAAAATGCTGGAAGGCGTTTGATGAATAAAGATTGGCAGCACTTGTTGGCATATAATTATACGATTGATCGAGACTCGAAAGGGCACGCTGAGGTGCGTATTGGCGACCAAAGTGTGCTTTGGAATCAAGCAGAAGAATTTGCGTTTGCTTTAGCGCGATAAGGAAGATGAAAGTAGAAACTATGAACCATAACGAATACATGACCAAGGTTGGACAAAAAGCACGAGCAGCATCCAGCATTTTAGCAGCAGCAGAGGCTGCACAGAAGAATCAAGCTTTAGCAACAATTGCGGCATTGTTGATTGAGAAAACAACATGGCTTCAGACAGAGAATGCTAAAGATTTGCAAGCGGGTAAAGAAAAAGGTCTCGATGATGCAATGCTAGATCGTTTAACGCTAACGGCTCAAGGCGTCGAAAATATGGCGGATGGTTTACGTCAAATTGCAGCTTTAGCCGATCCGGTAGGCGAGATCAATGATTTGAGTTATCGTCCTTCGGGCATTCAAGTCGGTAAAATGCGGGTGCCACTTGGTGTTATTGGGATTATTTACGAATCACGCCCCAATGTTACGGCTGATGCCGCTGCTTTGTGTTTGAAATCGGGCAATGCAACGGTTTTGCGAGGTGGTTCTGAGGCTATTCACTCTAATAAGGCGATTGCTTTATGTGTGAAAGAGGGGCTAGAAGCTGCGGGCTTACCTGGTGAGTGTGTACAAGTGCTTGAATCAACAGACCGGGCTTTGGTAGGAGAGTTACTGCGAGCACAAGAGTATATCGATGTGATTATTCCTCGCGGTGGTAAAGGTTTAATTGAGCGTGTCTCGAAGGACTCATTAATCCCCGTTATCAAGCATTTGGATGGTATTTGCCATGTGTATGTGGATGCCGAAGCGGATTTGGCAAAAGCATCTGATGTCGCGTTCAATGCAAAAACGCATCGTTATGGTGTGTGTAATGCAATGGAAACATTACTGGTAAGCGAATCTGTCGCTGTCGAGTTTCTCCCTGAAGTGGCGGCACGTTATGCGACGAAAGACGTTGAGTTACGTGGTTGTGAAAAAACGTGCGCTATTTTAACTGATTGTAAAACCGCAACGGATGAAGATTGGGGAGAAGAATATCTTGCTCCAGTATTGGCGATTAAAATCGTTGATGACATGGCTGATGCGATTCAACATATCAATCGCTATGGTTCGCATCATACCGATACCATCATGACGCAGGATTATAGCAAGGCTAGACAATTCCTTAGACAGGTCGATTCAAGTTCTGTCATGGTCAATGCATCCACACGTTTTGCCGATGGGTTTGAATATGGCTTAGGTGCAGAAATTGGTATCAGTACCGATAAGTTGCATGCACGTGGTCCTGTTGGTTTAGAAGGCTTAACAACCCTGAAGTATATCGTTTTGGGGGATGGGCATATTCGCCAATGATTGGTGTTTATGGTGGGAGTTTTGACCCTGTTCATTTTGGACATTTGCGGCCTGTTATTGAATTAGCAGACGTCTTAGCTTTGTCGCAGGTACGTTATGTGCCTGCAAAAATATCTCCGTTTAAAAATAAACCTTCTGTGAGTGATGAGCATCGTTTGGCAATGTTACGCTTGGCGTTGGCCGAATTTGTGGCGGACGATAAGCATTTTGTTGTTGATGAGCGTGAATTATCTCGTGCCGGTCGTTCCTACACCATTGATACTCTGCGTGAAATGCATCATGATTTTCCTAATGAATCACTGTTACTTATTATTGGAGCAGACAGTCTCATACATTTTCATCGATGGAAAGACTATGAGCGCATTCTTACTTATGTGCATCTTGGAATAACCGTTCGACCAAGTTATAAAATTCAAATCTTAGAATGGATGAGTGACCGTTGGGTCAAATCTGTCGAACAATTACAAGCAGCAACTTGTGGAAGATTGTTGCGAGTAAATACACAGCCCCTTGATATATCTTCCACGCAGATTCGTACATTGTGTGCGGAAGGAAAACCAATTGAAGGGCTTGTGCCTGAATCAGTCGCTGCTTATATCACAAGAAATCAGCTCTATAACAAGCAAGCGTAAAAAAACACATTGGTATACAATGCCTCGATGGAAAAAGTATCTTTATTAAAAATGGTTCAGGAAAGCCTGGACGATATGAAAGCGCAAGACGTCCGTATATTGGATGTTAGCGATAAATCAACGATTACCGAGACGATTATTATTGCGACGGGAACCTCTAGTCGTCATGTCAAAGCGGTGGCTAATCGTGTTGTCATGGATGCCAAACACAATGGTCATCCACCCCTGGGAATAGAGGGGGAGCAAGGCTCTGACTGGGTTTTGGTGGATCTTGACGAGATTGTCTTGCATGTCATGATTCAGCAAACACGTGATTTCTATAATTTAGAAAAACTTTGGTCAACACAGCCTGTTGATGAAAGCACCTCGAAGGCATAGGGGCGATTAATTGGTCTATGTTTTTATTCTCCTACCGTAAGCGAATTGCAGCATGAAGATAACGATGTTAACCATCGGAAACCGAATGCCCCAATGGGTTGAGAGTGGGTATAAGGAATACGCACAACGTTTAACGGGAAATGTACAGTTGTTGCTGAAAGAAATTCCTGCTGAGAAACGCACCAAAAACAGCAATCTAAAAAAGATTTTTGAAAAAGAATCGCAGAAGTTATTAGATGCTATTCCTCAAGGTACACATGTCGTTGCTTTGGATGTAACGGGAGCCTCGTGGCATACGGAGAAACTGGCAACACAAATGGAAACGTGGATGATGTCAGGCAAAGATGTCGTGATGTTAGTAGGTGGCCCAGAAGGCATGACACCAGAATGTTTACGCAGGGCTGATCAGATATGGTCGCTTTCTGCACTAACCTTTCCACATCCTCTCGTTCGTGTGATTATGGCCGAACAACTCTACCGAGCCTGGTCCATCACTGAAAACCATCCTTACCACCGGGCGGGCTGATGACTGAAATTATTTTAGCCTCTGCCTCTCCTCGTCGTCGCGAATTGCTTGACCAGATCGGAATTCGCTATGATGTAAAAGTAGCTGATGTTGATGAATCAAGCGTCGCAGGCGAGTCTGCTGATGAAATGGTCGTTCGATTGGCAGCCTTAAAAGCGGAAACCATTTGGCAAGCTTCTGATAAAACACGTCCTGTTCTTGGTTCGGATACCTTGGGAGAATTACAAGGACAGTTGTTGGTTAAACCTGTTGATTTTGCTCATGCACATGAAATGCTGAGTGCTATGTCAGGTGCATGGCATCGTATTCTCTCAGCGGTTGCTGTCCGCAATGAGCATGGAATGAACACGGCACTATCTGAAAGTAAGGTGTGGTTTAGGCATTTGTCCGATGAGGAAATCAAGCAATACTGGAACTCAGGGGAGCCGCAGGATAAAGCAGGCTCCTATGCAATTCAGGGTTTGGGAGCAGTATTTGTTGAGCGAATTGAAGGTTCATACTCCGGGATTATGGGGCTGCCTTTATTCGAAACAGGTCAATTATTAAGAAAAGTCAGTGTTTCGGTGACATAAAGTAATACTGAATAGATAGAAAGATGACGTGAAACGCCCTACTTATAGCTAATTAAAATATCTGGATATAACGATAATATGAGCGCAGAATTATTAATTAATGTCACTCCGCAAGAGTCTCGTGTTGCTTTATTGCACAATGGTACCTTGCAAGAAGTTCACGTTGAACGAACATCCAGACAGGGCATCGTAGGCAATATTTATAATGGCAGGGTTAGTCGAGTGCTGCCTGGCATGGAAGCAGCCTTCATCGATATTGGTTTAGAAAAGGCTGCATTTTTACACGCTTCCGATTTAACCATTGAATTTCAGGGTGTAGTGAAAACCAATGGTGACGATGTTGATAAAAAACAACTTAAAATTGCTGATGTCTTATATGAAGGAAAGAGCATTCTGGTACAAGTCATCAAGGATCCTCTGGGGACAAAAGGAGCACGTTTAACGACCTATGTAACCATCCCATCTCGTTCGTTGGTGCTTATCCCGCATGATAAATCGCTAGGTATTTCAAGTAAGATTGAAGATCCAGCTGAGCGTGAACGTCTGAAAAACCTGGTTGATTCTTTACGTCGCGAAGAAGACGATTTTCCGGGATATATTATTCGTACTGCCGCTGAAGAAGCCGATGAAGAATCTATTCGTGCTGATATGCTTTTTTTGTGTAAACAATGGAAAAAAGTGACAGAGGCTGGGGGGGGTAAAAAACCAGCAGTTGTTTATTCTGACCTTCCTTTGGTGCAACGCGTGTTGCGTGACATGGTTGGAGAGCCAATGGAGCGTGTGCGTATCGACTCGCGTGAAACTTTGGAAAAAGTAAAAACGTTTAGCGAACTCTATATTCCCGAATTGTCCCCGTTTATTGAGCATTATCCCGGCGAACGCCCAATTTTTGACTTGTATGGTGTAGAGGACGAAATCCAGAAAGCACTTGAACGTCAAGTGCAGCTGAAGTCAGGGGGGTATTTGATTTTTGATCAGACTGAGTCGATGACAACTGTTGATGTCAATACAGGGCGTTTTGTTGGGCATCGAAATCTTGAAGAAACCATCTTTAAAACCAATCTGGAAGCCGCTCAGACCTTAGCAAGACAATTACGGCTACGCAATTTGGGGGGGATCATTATTATTGATTTTATCGATATGGAAGACCCGAACCATCGCGTCCAAGTGTTAACGGCACTTGAGAAAGCCTTAGCGAAAGACTACACGAAGACCTATGTAAGTACGGTGTCGCAACTGGGACTTGTGGAAATGACACGAAAGCGTACGCGGGAAAGTCTTGAGCACGTTTTGTGTGAGGAGTGCCCAACCTGTACGGGAAAAGGTTATCTTAAAACACCGCAGACGGTGTGCTACGAAATTTTCCGTGAGATCTTACGAGAAGTGCGTCAGTTTGATGCCAATGAAATGTTGGTCTTGGCATCACAAGAAGTGGTGGATTTGTTATTAGATGAGGAGTCTGACAATTTGGCGCAGCTTCAAGAGTTTGTTGACAGAGCCATTCGTTTTCAGGTTGAGGCTTTATATACCCAAGAACAATATGACATCGTGTTGATGTAGTTCGATAGGATGGTATTGACTGGTAAGGAAAAATAGAATTCAGACGCTAGCCACCTTTAGAGGGCGTTAGTGCTGGAGAAAAAAGATTTTTGGAGAAAAAAATGGCAAAAGTTGCCGCGATTCAAATGGCCTCTGGCTCACAAGTAACCGCAAATTTAATGGAAGCAGGGCGTTTGATTGGCGAAGCTGCTGCGCAAGGTGCGCAAATGGTGGTGTTGCCAGAAGCGTTTGTGTTTATGGGAAAGAGTGAGGAAGCGCGAGTGAAACTTGCAGAGCCTATTGGAAGTGGGCAGATGCAAGATGCAATTAAAGAACTCGCTATAAAATACAAAATATGGATTGTGGCGGGCACTATTCCGATTCAGTCTGATGATCCGACTCGTGCATATGCCTCTTCGCTTGTGTTTAATAATAAAGGTGAACAAGTTGCGCGTTATGACAAAATGCATTTGTTTGATGTGGAATTAAGTGAAGCACAAGAAACCTATGCTGAAAGTGAAACGACAAACCCGGGTAGTGAGCGCATCGTGATTGATACACCAATTGGTCGTGTTGGTATGGCCGTTTGCTACGATCTGCGTTTCCCAGGGCATTTTCGTCATATGATGGAAGCAGGTGCTGAGTTATTAGTGATTCCTTCAGCGTTTACGGATACGACGGGTAAAGCACACTGGGAAGTATTGGTGCGAGCCCGCGCTATTGAAAATATGAGTTATGTGATTGCCTCGGCACAAGGTGGTTTTCACGTAAACGGCCGAGCTACATATGGTCACAGTATGATTGTTGATTACTGGGGGAATATTCATGAGCAGCTTGGAAAAGGGGCTGGCATGATTATTTGTGACATTGACCTTGAAACATTAAGAGCAACACGTAAAGCATTCCCTGTCCTTGAACACCGTCGCCAATCTGAATGCCGATAGTTTTTTGTTCAAACTAAGGCAGCAGGATATTTGGCCCTCCATGCTTGATAGTCACCCTAGGGTGTCTTTAATATTAAATTAAGGAAAAAACCATGTCGAATGAGTCGATGGATATCGCTCAAGAGAGCATTCTCAATGCTGCTGGCTTAACAGAATCGCATCTTGATCAGGTGTTTTCGGAACTCAATTACTCAGGTATAGATTTGGCTGACGTGTACTTTCAATCTTCGCGTTTTGAATCATGGTCAATGGAGGAGCAGATTGTCAAAGGCGGCAGCTATAGTATTGAACAAGGTTTCGGCATTCGTGCGGTATCCGGTGAGCAAACAGGTTTTGCATATTCTGATGAAATCAATTTTGAGGCGCTTATCGATTCTGCCAAAGCTGCCCGTGCGATTGCTAACTTAGGCCAAAGCCAAAGCGTTCAAGCATGGAGAAAGCCGAATGATGCTTCTCCTTTGTATTTACCAGAAAACCCGCTTACCAGTTTAAGCGAGACAGAAAAGATCGCCTTGCTTGCTTTGGCTGATGAAGTGGCCAGAGCAGAGAGTGAGTATGTGCAGGAGGTTATCCCAAGTCTTTCGGCCTCCTATGAGGTGATTTTAGTAGCAGATAATTCAGGAAACCTTATATCCGATGTGCGCCCACTCGTGCGTATGAATGTAACAGTCATTGTAGAAAAAAATGGTGAACGTGAGAGTGCTGGTTTCGGTGGTGGTGGTCGACATGGCTTGAGTTGGTTTGAGCAAGAGGATCGCGTACGAGTCTATGCAAAAGAAGCCGTGCGCTTGGCATTAGTAAATCTGGAAGCTATTCCTGCCCCAGCAGGAACCATGGATGTTGTACTTGGTAATGGTTGGCCAGGTATTCTTCTGCATGAGGCTGTCGGGCATGGTCTGGAGGGAGATTTCAATCGAAAGGGCACTTCAGCATTTTCAGGGCGCATCGGTGAACAAGTTGCTGCAAAGGGCGTTACTGTGGTTGATGATGGAACCTTGGAAGGATGTCGTGGATCATTAACCGTTGATGACGAAGGCACACCTACTCAGTGTACGACGCTTATCGAAGACGGTGAACTCAAAGGTTATATGCAAGATAAACTCAATGCCAAACTGATGGATACCCAGTCAACAGGTAATGGTCGACGTGAAAGCTATAGCCATCTACCTATGCCGCGTATGACAAATACCTATATGTTACCAGGTGAACATGATCCGCAAGAGATTATCGAATCGGTAGAAAATGGTATTTACGCGGTAAGTTTTGGTGGCGGACAAGTGGACATCACCTCTGGGAAATTCGTTTTTTCTTCATCTGAAGCTTATCTCATTGAAAATGGTAAACTAGGTGCGCCTATCAAGGGAGCTACTCTCATTGGTAATGGTCCTGATGCTATGTCGCGTATTTCGATGATCGGCAATGACTTAGCACTTGATTCCGGTGTTGGGGTATGCGGTAAAGCAGGGCAAAGTGTTCCTGTTGGCGTAGGGCAGCCCACCTTGCGTATTAATCAGCTAACAGTTGGAGGGACTGCCTAATGTCAATTCAAGAACAAGATATGCAATTAGTTGCTGCGTCGGTCTTAGAGGAAGCAAAGAAATGCGGAGCTACTGCAGCAGAAGTATCTCTGAGTAAAGGTAAAGGCTTGTCAGTTGATGTTCGGATGGGAGAAGTAGAAACGCTGGAATACCATCGAGATCAAGGCTTGGGTATTACCGTTTATGTCGGCAACAAAAAAGGGGTTGCCAGTACGGGCGATCTTTCTAAGCAAGCTATTCAAGATACGGTTGAAGCAGCCTGCCGGATTGCAAAATATACCTCGGAAGATAAGTGTGCGGGGTTAGCAGATGCAGAGTTGATGGCAACTGAAATACCGGATCTGGACTTATATCATCCTTGGGATATTTCTGCTGAGGAGGCCATTGAGCTAGCAAAAAACTGCGAGCAGGCGGCGCGGGATGTTAGTCCACTGATTACCAATGCTGATGGCACAGGTGTTAGCACTTATGAGGGAAATAGAATTTATGCGAATACGCATGGTTTTATGGGGCAGAACCAAGGTACGAGACATAGCTTGTCATGCACCATGGTTGCTGAGGATGATGGAGCCATGCAACGTGATTATTGGTATACGGTTTCACGTTTAAGTAAAGAGCTTGAAGATGCTGAAAGTGTTGGTAGAAAGGCATCCGAAAATGCGCTTAAACGTTTGCATGGTCGACAGATTAAAACCACCAAAGCTCCAGCTTTGTATGTGCCTTCTTTAGCGGGAGGTTTTGTTGGACATTTTACATCAGCCATTAGTGGTGGTGCCTTGTATCGAAAAGCCAGTTTTTTGCTAGATTCTCTGGGAGAAAAAGTGTTTCCAGAATTCGTTCACCTTCATGAGAAACCTTTTATACCGCAGGCGCTTGGAAGTGCAAGCTACGACTCGGAAGGTGTTGCACTTCGGGAAAAAAATCTGATTCACAATGGTGTAATAGAAAGTTACTTGTTAGGCAGTTATTCCGCTCGTCAATTAGGGATGCAGACAACGGCGAATGCAGGTGGAACACATAACCTGATTTTGGAGAGTACGGGTGAAAGCTATGAAGACTTGCTGCAAAAAATGGGCACGGGCTTTCTTGTAACAGAACTGATTGGGAGTAGTGTTAATGGGATGACGGGAGACTATTCGCGAGGAGCGAGTGGTTTTTGGGTTGAAAATGGAGAGATTCAATTTCCTGTTGAAGAAGTCACGGTCGCAGGCAATCTCAGAGATATGTTTAATAATATTATCGCTGTTGGTACAGATGTTGATTATCGTGGCAGCACAAGAACGGGTTCAATTCTATTGGAGGAAGTGACGATTGCCGGTCAGTAAAACAAGCTTGTGATACTTTGCTATTAAAATATTTCTGCAATTAATTGTGGTGCTGTGTTATTCACGGCTCGCGAGGTGTTGGTCGTTTTTTTTAGAGACTCGTGTACAGAGTGCATGCCGCAGTCTTCACTCACTATTTGATCCTTGCCGTTGTTTTTCGCTTTATACAATGCGTGGTCTGCAGATTTCATTAGCATCGCTGGATAAACCACATCTGTCTTAAGGTTCTCAAGACCAGCGTTATTATCAATGCTGATCGGTGCGCAGCTTGATATACCAATACTGACGCTTATGTTACCTTCTTTATCAGTATGGCGAGGAATCATCAGGCGATTCACATTCGTGTGAAGGCGTTCAGCAACGATCAGAGCGCCATTTTTATCGGTATTCGGCAGTAAAATCGCAAATTCTTCTCCCCCGATCCTTGCAGGGATATCCCCAGGGCGTTGCGCTGTAGTATTGATCGTTTTGGCAATTTGTTTCAAACAATAGTCACCAGCTTGATGACCAAATGAATCGTTGTACTGTTTGAAATCATCGATATCAATAATTAATAGGCTGATTGGTTTTTTATCTCTGCCACTGCGACGCCATTCTGTTTTGAATGAGCGATCAAAGGATCGGCGGTTAGGAATCTGTGTGAGTTGATCAGTATCTGCCTGGAGTTTCAGAGCGTCTTGTGTGTCACGGAGTTCGAGAATGACTTGGTGAATGTAATGGGATGCAAGCAAAATGGTTAATATGAGCGAGAACAGTGCGGTAATCAGCAGTACATATCCTGTTTCTGCATAATGAAACAACATGCTCGTTGAGATGGGCACCAAAATGGCCACGAACTGCGCATGAAAGACTGAACGCGAAGCCATCATCAAAGGTGCAGTTGATACTAAAACAGCTAAAAGCAGGATCAGTAGTACCATCTGAATCAATGCATCATTTGGGTATAGCATGATGCCCGCAGATCCCCAGATAGCGCTAATCAATGTGGTTAGTAGCACATACTGGCAGATCCATGCGTTATGATTAAATGTTGCTGAAGAGTGTTTTTTATAGATATTCAGACTAAAGCGAATACCATTGGCAACTACGAGCAGGGTTAGCCATGTGCCAATATGTTGTGCAGCAACTTCGCCATACCAAAGAGAAATAACCAGTGCAGCAGATAGAATGATCGATAGCCAAAAAGACTGGGTATTATGCTGTCGCAAACGGCAATAATGTTCCTCTCCAAGAGGTTCTGAGATGCAGTTTTTGATTTTATTGAGTTTGAATAGCATCTATTTTCTCGTTAAGAGGTTGATCATTAATGTAAAATCATTTTTGTTTCTGTTTTTGCAATAGCCCATTACATGTGATCTATTTTTACACACTTAAGGCAAAGGGACAAAATTTAATCACTATATTCTTGAATATTTACTGTCCCTGAGTATAAAGATTATGAGTAAGCGTCGTATCTTATGCTGGAAGCGACGTTGAATTACCGTTATTCTCAACGATTCGAAAAAAATCTGTTGAAATAAGGCATATGCAGGAAAATTATAACCCTAAAAAAATTGAACTTGAGACGCAGAAACAGTGGCGCGATGACGAAACATTTGTTGTCACTGAAGATGCGAATAAAGAAAAATATTATTGTCTCTCAATGTTCCCCTATCCTAGTGGCAAACTCCATATGGGGCATGTGCGTAACTACACGATTGGCGATGTAGTATCTCGTTATCAAAGAATGTTAGGTAAGAACGTATTGCAACCGATGGGCTGGGATGCTTTTGGCTTGCCAGCTGAAAATGCAGCAATGAAAAACAACGTAGCGCCCGCTGGTTGGACAGATGATAATATTGCAGATATGCGTTCGCAACTTCAACGTATGGGGCTGGCAGTAGACTGGTCACGCGAAGTTGCAACCTGTAAACCTGATTATTATCGTTGGGAGCAATGGTTTTTCACCAAGCTGTTAGAAAAAGGCATGGTGTATCGCAAGAAAGCGACGGTGAATTGGGATCCAGTCGATCAAACTGTATTGGCGAACGAACAGGTCATTGATGGTCGTGGTTGGCGTTCGGATGCTTTAGTCGAACAGCGTGAAATTGATCAGTGGTTTTTGAACATCACTGATTATGCAGATCAGCTATTAGAAGATCTTGGCGATTTGGATGGTTGGCCCAAGCAAGTCGTGACCATGCAGAAGAATTGGATCGGTCGTTCTGAAGGTGTAGAACTTGATTTTGGCATTACAGGCTCAGGTGAAACGCTGAGTGTTTTCACAACACGTCCTGACACTTTAATGGGTGTGACGTATGTAGCTGTTGCCGCACAACACCCATTGGCAGAACAAGCAGCAAAGAATAACCCTGAATTACACGGTTTCATTGCGTCATGCAAGAACATGAAAGTTGCCGAAGCAGAGATGGCAACCATGGAAAAGAAAGGCATGGCTACTGGTATCATGGCTACGCACCCAATTACGGGTGAACAAGTACCCGTATGGGTTGCGAACTTTGTCTTGATGTCTTATGGGTCTGGTGCGGTAATGTCTGTACCTGCTCATGATCAACGTGATTGGGAGTTTGCGAAAGCCTATGGGATTGATATTAAACAGGTTATTTCACCAGCAAATGACGAAGCAGTGAATATCGCTGAACAAGCATTCACTGAAAAGGGTGTGTTAGTTGATTCAGGCGAATTCACCGGTTTGAATTCAGCAGATGCTTTTGATGCTATTGCAAAAAAACTAGAGCAAGATGGAAAAGGCAAGAAGACCATTAATTTCCGTTTGCGTGACTGGGGGGTTTCACGTCAGCGTTACTGGGGTTGTCCGATTCCAATTATCCATTGTGATGATTGCGGCGCAGTTCCCGTACCAGAACAAGATTTACCCGTAGTTTTGCCGGTAGAGGTGGAGTTTGATGAGTCGGGTTCTTCGCCCATCAAGAAAATGCCTGAGTTCTACGAAACCACGTGCCCTACATGTGGCAAAGCTGCAACTCGTGAAACGGATACTTTCGATACCTTCTTTGAATCATCATGGTACTACGCGCGTTATGCCTGCCCTGATAATGATTCAGCCATGTTAGATGAACGAGCTGATTATTGGTTGCCCGTTGATCAATATATTGGTGGTATCGAACATGCGATTTTGCACCTTCTCTATGCGCGCTTTTTCCATAAGCTAATGCGAGATGAAGGTTTGGTGAAATCTGATGAGCCATTTTCGAATCTGTTAACGCAAGGTATGGTGTTGGCTGAAACCTTCTATATGGAAGCAGAAGGTGGTGGCAAAACATGGTGTGCACCACAGGATGTTTCTTTAGAAAAAGATGAAAAGGGTGCTGTTACCAAGGCGACCCTGGTCGATTCTGGAGAGGCAGTGATTTCTGCGGGCATGAGCAAAATGTCCAAATCTAAAAATAATGGCGTTGATCCAGAAATCCTGATTGAACAGTATGGCGCAGATACCTTACGTCTGTTTTCCATGTTTGCCGCGCCACCTGATCAAAGTATGGAATGGTCAGATACCGGTGTGGAGGGCGCACAGCGCTTTTTGAATCGTGTATGGCGTCAAGCGTATATGCATATTGAATCGGGCACAGTTGATCTTGATACCAGTATGGAGTTATCGGGTGATGCAGAAAAACTACGTCGTAAATTGCATCAAACGATTGAAAAGGTCAGTGATGACATGAGTCGCCGCTTCACCTTCAATACAGCTATAGCCGCTAATATGGAGTTGTTGAATGATTTGAATAAGTTCTCTGATGAGGATGTCGCTGGCAAAAACGTACGTCAAGAAGTATTGGAAACGATTGTTTTGATGTTGTCTCCAGTGACACCGCACATTTGTCAGGAATTGTGGAAAGCTTTAGGAAAAGATGGTTTGATAGCTGATGCAGGCTGGCCCGCCGTTGATGAAAAGGCCTTGCGGCAATCTCATATTGAGATGATGGTACAAGTGAATGGTAAGGTGCGTGGTAAGATTGAAGTTGCGGCTGATGCGAGTAATGCAGATATTGAAGCTAGTGCTTTAGGCAATGAAAATGTGGAGCGTTTTATCGATGGCAAGACGGTACGCAAAGTGATTGTTGTGCCGCAACGACTTGTTAATATTGTAGCTAATTAAATGAGACCGTCTCTACGCTCTGCTCAATGGTTCTTTTTGCTGCTGGTTTTTGCTAGTTTGATGGCATGCGGTGCTAATGGCTTTCATCTTCGTGATGACATGCCGTTGCCAGAACGTTATCAGACAATTTATGTGGAAGGTTTGGAGAGCGATGCATTTCGACGTCAGCTAAAAGATAAGGTAGAGGAACAGGGTGCAAGCCTGGTTGACTCAAAAGATCAGGCACTGACTATTTTACATTTTTCCGAGTTTAAACAAGGTAAAAGCGTATCAGGATACGGTGAAAACCGAGAGGTTCGTCAATACCTTATATTTTTGAAAATGAATTACCGTGTACTCGATGCAAAAACTCGTAAAGAACTATTTCCCAAAGCCCGTATTAGTATCGATAAAACACAAATATATGATTCGGCATTTGTCTTGGGAAAGGTTGAAGAAGAACGTCTCATCAATGAAGAGCTTCGGAAAGACGCCGCGAGACAGATTTTAATAAAGTTGCGATACGGGAGTGTGAAGGCACTGTTAAAATAAAAATGAAAAAAAATCAGCACAAACATTCTTTTTGGCTTTCATCTTGTCTTTGGGGTTTATTACTGACAAGTTCCTCAATATACGCGGATGTTCCTGCGAGTGCTACTCAGTCTTTTCAAGTGTGGAAGCAAGCATTTGTGGTTCAAGCTCAAGAGAAGGGAATCAAAAAAGAAACGCTTAAAAAAGCACTCTATCCTATTGATTTAGATCCCTCTGTTCAAAAACTCATTGCCCACCAGCCAGAATTTACCAAGTCCGTATGGGAATACCTTGATGCTGCCGTGTCTAAAAGCCGAGTCATAAAGGGGCGTCGTTTACTAGCAAGGCATGAAAAATTACTCAAGAAAATTGAACAGCAATTTGGGATTCAGCCTCAATATATTGTGGCGATCTGGGGTTTGGAAACTAGCTATGGTCAGAACTTTGGGGGGCATTCGGTTATACGCTCATTAGCGACCTTGGCATATGACAGCGATCGATCAGAGTTTTATGAGAAAGAGTTACTCGCAGCGCTAAGAATTATTGAAGAAGGGCATGTAGGCAATCATCGAATGATTGGCTCTTGGGCTGGTGCGATGGGGCATACACAGTTTATGCCATCAACTTTTCTGGAATATGCGGTCAACTTTGATAATAACCCCAAGAAAGATCTCTGGAACAGTCTTGAAGATGCATTCGCGTCAACTGCTAATTATCTGGAAAAGGCAAATTGGCAGCCTGGAGAGCCTTGGGGGATCGAAGTAAAGTTGCCTGATAAAGTCGACTGGACATTGGCAGATCCAACGACATGGCTCACCTTAAAGGAATGGTCCGAACAGGGAATAGCACATGTTGATGGACGTCCCTTAAATCATCTGGATGAGAAAGAAGCGCGTTTGTTTCTACCAGCAGGACATAATGGCCCCGCTTTTCTCACATTTAAAAACTTCCTAGCTTTCAAAGTCTACAATAACTCGGATAGTTATGCGCTGGCTGTTGGGTATTTAGGTGATAGAATCCGTGGCGGTAGAGAAATACAGACAAATTGGCCGCGTAAAGATGTCGCACTAAGTTTTACTCAAAAAGAAGATCTTCAGTATTTACTTACTGTGTTAGGTTATGACACAGGAGGGGTGGATGGCAAAATAGGCCCCAACACGCGCGAAGCACTTCGTAATTGGCAAACCGAAATGGGATTGCCAGCAGATGGTTATGTTAATGAAGATATACTGAATCTTCTTAGATAGCCAAACAGATATTAAATACGTTTTATGAGTATGGGAAACAGAATGAAAGTATCAGTAGCAATCGTATCAGATACACACGCCGTACTGGATACGCGTATTGCAGACCTTATTAAGGACTGCGACTATGCCATTCATGCGGGTGATATTTGTGGTGAAAATGTACTGGCTGATATGCGCCCTAAAACGGGAAAAGTGGTAGCCGTACTCGGTAATAACGATCTCCATATTCATGGGGACTCTCTACCCAAGAGGGGAGAGATGGATCTACCCGGTGGTAAGTTAACAGTAGAACATGGGCATGAACATGGCGCGCATAAGCCAGATCATGATTCATTGCGTGAGTCGCATTCTGGTTCCAAAGTCGTGGTATATGGTCACACTCACAAAATGATTCAAGACAAATCTGCTACGCCTTGGGTCATTAATCCGGGAGCGGCAGGCAGAACGCGTACACGTGGAGGCCCTTCTTGCTTAATTCTTAATGCAAGCGCCAACCAAGAATGGGAAATTGAAGAGTTTCGTTTTCCCGAAGAGGATTGATTTTTGCGCTCAAGCATTGCCACTTATTTTTTAACAAGTCTGTAATCTCTCAGTAGCAAGCTTTAGTTCTAAGTGTGAGTCTGTCACTCATCATAAATGAAATTTATTTGTATATATAAATTGCTGAAGGTGATTGTGCAATAAAACATGATTTGTATCAGCGACTCAAGTATCATGAGAAATATCAAATATGGGTGATGTCTGTTCGATCACAGTCAGGACATTATAAATATCCCCATAGAGAAAGCCACGTATGAGCCCCAGTGTAATTAGGCTAGGCGTAAAGATTTCTCTAAATAAATACCCGTTCGTGGTAGAGCCAAGGAGAAATAAAACAAATGAGCGCATAGGGTATTACGGTCGTGTATAGAAATACCAAAAGCTATTCGCATGACACAAACGGCTGACTGATTAAGAAGGGGGAAGGCATGAGTACACAAGAAGATTTTTTAAGATCAAGTGATTGTGAACAGCACTTGGTTAACTCTACAAAAGACAAACATAATGTTGAAAGTGTTTTGAAAAGTAGAAGCCTTGGAGATTGCATCGTCAATTTCCTGAAAACTCAATAAACGTGGTGTAGCAGATGTGGGTTCTATCGATGACGTATAAAGACAGAATGCACACAGGTTAGCCCGATCTTATTTTATAGAACCAAAGGAGAAATAAATGTCTGTTAAGAATGCATTTTATGCACAATCAGGTGGTGTTACGGCTGTAATCAATGCTTCGGCATGTGGCGTAATTGAAACTGCGCGTAAGAATGGTGACAAGATTGGTACAGTTTATGCTGGCCAAAACGGCATCATTGGCGCATTGGAAGAAAACTTGATTGATACCAGCACCATTTCTGATGCAGATGTGGCGGGACTAAAACATACACCTTCTGGTGCGTTTGGGTCGTGTCGGTTTAAACTAAAAAGTCTCGAAGATAATAAAGCAGAATATGATCGTCTTATGGAAGTTTTCAAGGCGCATAATATTGGTTATTTCTTCTACAATGGTGGTGGCGACTCAGCTGATACCTGTCTTAAAGTGTCACAACTTTCAGAAAAAATGGATTTTCCTATTCAGGCTATCCATGTTCCTAAAACCGTTGATAATGATCTTCCAATTACAGATAACTGCCCTGGTTTTGGCTCTGTTGCAAAGTACATTGCTGTATCAACGCGTGAAGCAAGCTTTGACGTAGCATCAATGGCGGCAACATCAACAAAGATCTTTGTCCTTGAAGTCATGGGGCGCCATGCTGGTTGGATTGCAGCAGCTGGCGCATTAGCAGCGGATGAAGATAACGACATCCCTGTTGTTGTGCTTTTCCCTGAGATCAAGTTCGATCAAGAGAAGTTTTTGGCATTGGTTGACTCAAAAGTTAAATCACATGGTTACTGCACGATTGTGGTATCTGAAGGTACAGCATGGCCTGATGGTCGCTTCCTTGCTGAACAGGGCACACGTGATGACTTCGGCCATGCACAATTAGGTGGTGCAGCCCCTGTTGTTGCCAACATGATAAAAGATGCGCTTGGATACAAATTTCACTGGGCTGTTGCTGACTACTTGCAACGTGCAGCACGTCACTTGTCATCTAAATCAGATGTTGAGCAAGCGTATGCACTCGGTGAAGCAGCCGTTAACATGGCGCTAAAAGGTAAGAACTCTGTTATGCCAGCAGTTATACGTACTTCTAATGACCCGTACACATGGGAAATCGGTTCGGGTGATTTGAAAGACATTGCAAACGTCGAAAAAATGATGCCAATGGAATACATTTCAGAAGATGGTTTCGGTATTACTGATGCCTGTCGTGAGTACTTGCTTCCATTGATTGATGGTGAAGATTATCCTCCATACAAGAATGGAATGCCTCAGTATGTGACTGTGGATAAAGTGATGGCAGAAAAGAA